>DATKBG010000100.1:0-2932 GCA_035514255.1 Acidimicrobiia bacterium | reverse complement strand
GCCCTGACTTCCTTCCAGAAGTGGGCGTCGACTGCGGGCAGGGCGGGCAGGTACGAGTCACGGGGCTTCAAACGGGCAAGGGCGCTCGCTTCACTCATCTTGGTGCGGAAGAACGACACCGCCATGTTGGCCACGACCCGCCGCACCCACGCTTCCGGGCTGTCGTATCCGCCGACACGCTCCCAGGCGCGATGGGCCGCCAGGAAGGCGTCCTGCGCAATGTCCTCGGCAGCCATGCGGCTACCGGACAGAGCGAACGCCAACCCGACGACCGACCGATACTCGCGTCGATAGAACGACTCGAAGTCGGGGAGCGCCCGCACTGGACGCAGTTCGTGTAACACGTCTGCGTTGGCTGAGCGAGCGATGGTCGGAAACTCCTTGGGCTGCACGGTCATCAGTAAGTCACTCGCTGGGGGGCGGCAAAAGGTTTACTCATTTCTCAGCCGGCAGACGGCGGACCGCAGGCGGCAGAGGGCAGATGGCGGACAGCAGGGACAGACGGCAGATCGCTGAATGACAAGTCCATGTCTGAGTGCGTCGGCACCGCGCCGGGGGGAACTTGAACCGGAAATGCGACGACCCCCCGGCTGGTGCTCCGAGGGGCCGTCTGAGTTCGGTTCGTGAGCCACGGGGACTGGAGGAGGGGGTACCTCCGCAAGGTTCCTGTGGAGTGGGACGGTCGCGGCCCGTTCCTCGAACTCTTGCCAGATGTATCGGCGATCGGCACCCCTGACTTGAGCCCTTTCAGAGACATGGTTCGCTCGGGAGCAACCGGCCTACCAGTTCACCTCGACGAAGAACTCGGCCACGGCGAGACCGACGACCACGCGGATCGTCCAGCAGCCCGGCTCTCTGAAGATGAAGCCGATCCCCCACTCATCACCCGGACGGTCGTACCCCGAAGTAGCGAACCCGTGGTCGATCGGTCCCCATCGCGAGTACTGGAGGACCCGCGCCTCGTGACGGGCGAGGAAGATCGGATCGTCGTTGTCACCGGCGTCGAAGCGAACCACCATCTTGATGAGCGTGTCGGTGCGCAGGGGCGGCGGGGTGAGCAGGAGTCCGTAGAGGGGGAAGTCCCCCGAACCCATGATCTCGGTGAGGTAACGGTCCCGCCCGACGTCGACCAGCGGACTCATCGGCGATGGCGGCGCGCATCGGGAGTTGCCATCGGCGGCTGGCCACACGAGATGCGGCTCCGGTGGCGGTGCCACGTGGACGACAGCGGTGTCCCGGGCATCCATCACCGTGCCGGCTGGCGGCGACTGGTCCACCACCAGACCCCCGAACGACGACTCCGGCGTCGCAACGACGGTCACCCCGGCTGCAGCGAGGACCTGCTCGGCGCGCTCCGGTGGCATACCGACCACGTCAGGGACCTCGACGACAGCACCGGGCACCGGTACCACCGTCGCTGCGGCAACGCTGCGGAAGACGAGCGTCTGATCAATCTCACCCTCGGTGTCGAGCATGAGAACTGCCGTTGCATCCCGGTCATCCGTCACCGATACCAGGGCCACCCGACCCGACGGATCCCAGGAAGCGCCGAGCACCCGATAGGTGAGATCCCAGCGATGGGTGACATCCTCCGACGCCGCATCCCACACCTGCACCCACCACCCGGCAGTGTCCAGGTCGTACCCCCAGAAGGCTACCCGGTCGGTGCCGCCAGGCCCCCAAGCCGCCCCGGCGATCTCCGCTGAGCCGAAACTCCAGTCGATTCGCTCCGTTCCGGCGCCACGCTCTCCGGTGTACACCATCCAATCGCCCTCCAGCCTCGAGGCGAACAGGATGCGATCCCCGCCAGGGTCGGCGGCGAAGACCTCACCCGCGTACGGGCCCGACTGGTGACCCGACACCGCATACGCCGAGTGGTACGGCAAGTCGACACCCAGCCGGGGATGCTCTACCCACACGCCAAGAGAGGTCCATCCGACCACGGTCCCGGGAAGGGTGCGAGCGATCGAATCGGCATCGACCAACACCAGCCCACCCTCCCTGGTCAGACTCGCTATCCACAGCTCGATCCCAACCGGCCCGGGCGTCGCCCAGGCGATGCGCCCGAGTTCTCCGGTCTTCCAGGCAAAGGTCAGGGCATTCTCGGCGACGCGGCCCCCCGTGCCATCGGCGTAGCGCACCCACAATGACCGCGAGTCCTCGGCGCCCGGAGCGAGGAAGGCGACGGCATGCCCGCTCGGATCGAGCGCCCACCGACTCGACTGCACCGGCAACGGCACCGTGATCGGCCTGGTCGGGTCCGAGCCCCACAGCCGCCAGATCGGTTCGACTCCCGCAGTCCCGGCGTCGACGACCGAGAGAACGCCGAGGTCGTCGATGGCGCGGGTGATGTCCTCGGGGGAAGACAACGGCAGGTCGAGAGCGGCGCTCGCCGCCGGGGGCGGCATCCGACCGGGGAGCGTGGTCGCCGGCTCGTCGTCGACCGCAGTCAGGCGTCCGCCGACATTGACCACGGCGAGTCCCAGCACCAGCATCCCGACGACACCGAGAGCGGGTCCCAGGCCGGGTCGCCGTGGCGGTCGCCCACCAGACGGACGTACGGTGACCATAAGTGAAACCGTAGCCACAGGCCCCACCAGCCGCTGGCCCCAGCCCCAAGGTTGTCCAGCTCACAGCTCACAGCCTCAAGTAGCCAACAGCTCACAGCTCACAGCTCACAGCTAACAGCCAGATAAGAGAGGCTGCGTCTCTGGCTGTTAGCTGTTGACTGTTAGCTGTCAGCGAGTCGGGCCGTAAGCCGGGCTGTCCGCGCTCACACTGGCGCGGGTCTGCTACTCAAGTTGTGGAACCGGCTGAACTCGGCGGCGAAGCTGAGGCGAATGGTGTCGCGGGCACCGGCTCGGTGCTTGGCGACTTCGACTTCGGCGATGCCTGCGTTCTGGGTCTCACCGGGGTCGTAGAAGTCGGCCCG
>DATKBG010000099.1:0-3540 GCA_035514255.1 Acidimicrobiia bacterium | reverse complement strand
TGGGCGTCACGTTGCGCTCGCGACGCTCGAAGGGCCGGCCCTCGCGACGGGCATCGGCCTCCTCCTGGCGGCGCTGGAGATCCTCGAGGAGCTTGTCGAACCAACTGGACATTGCCGGGAATGCTACCGGCTCGGCCGCTTCTGCGTATTCCAGAGGCCGTTCGGGGCGGATCGACCGCTGTCACCTACAGGTGACGGATTGCACCGGAGGCCCGGTTCGAGTTGCGTTTGTCACATGCGGGTGACACCCACGCGCGTGAGGTGCATCGCGCCGTGCGGTTCGCGCGTGGCCGTGTCACCTCCAGGTGACAGACTGCACCGCACGGCGGCGCCCGGTGAAGATGGTCACATCTGGCGATCGGCAGCTGGCGTGGTGCCGCCGCGAGGAGCGACCCGGTAGCATCGGCCCATGCAGCTCGCCGGTTCCTGCTTCTGCGGCGCGGTTCGTTTCACCGTGGAGTCGCGCACGCCTTACCCATATCGTCGCTGCTACTGCGCCCGCTGCCGGAAGACGGCCGGGGGTACCGGCGCCGCGGCGAACGTGCTGGCGCAGGCCTCCACCCTCGACGTTGACGGCGCCGATGCGCTCACCGAGTTCGCGGCCCCGGACACCACGCGGACGCGCTTCTGCTCGCGGTGCGGGTCCGCCCTCTACCTCACCATCGATGCGGCGCCGGACTTCGTCTACCCGTTCGCCTCGGCCATCGACACGCCGCTGCCGGAGCCGCCGGAACGGGTCCACGTCTTCACCGCCGAAGCACCGGTCTGGGCGCGGCCGCCCATCTCAACGCAGGACCTGTCGGTGGAGCGCAACACCCGCGAGTCGATCGACGGCTGGCACCGCCGGCACGGCCTGGCCGAGGACGGCTGATCGATGCGAACGCCCGATGAGCTCCAGGCGGCCTGGAGCGCTCACCGTCCGCCGCGGGGGGCGGGCACCGTTCGGCTGCTCTGCGTGCGTGAGGACTCTGGCGTTCACCACACCCCGGAAGCCGTCGAGATCACCGAGCGCGAGGGCATCATCGGTGACCGATGGGTGAGGCGTGGACCGGGCAAGGATCCGGACGGCGCTGCCGCGCTCACCCTCATCAACGCCACGGTGGCCGAGCTCGTCGCGGGGGACGGACTGCCACTCGATGCGCCCGGCGACAACATCCACGTCGACCTCGACATCGGGGTCGAGGCCCTCCCTGCGGGCACGCGCCTCGTGGTCGGTACCGCCATCCTCCGCGTCTCGGAGCAGCCGCACACCGGCTGCTCGGTCTTCCGAGATCGGTTCGGGCTCGGTGCGCTGAAGTGGGTCAGCACGCCATCCGGCCGGGCCGATCGGCTTCGTGGCGTCAACTGCAGCGTCATCCGGGCCGGAACCGTCCGGGTCGGCGACGCGGTGACCGTCGATGCCCCGCCAGACGCTGCTCGACCCTGATCCGTCGGGCCGGAGACTTCGGCTCAGGGTCGGCGTTACTCCACGCTGGCGAAGACGGCCGGGACGACCTGCTCGAGCAGCGCGACCGGGTCGGCCAGGTTCACCACCGAGGCGTCGAAGACAGTCCTCACCTCGGTCATGACCTGGACCAGCAGCGGGCCTGACGTCGTGATGAAACCTTCCCAGAAGCGAGCACCGGGGGTCGTGCTGACCACCTCCGTCGACCACCGGATGCCCTCTCTGCCGACGAAGGTCGATTGGCCAGCCTGCATCACGCCCTCGGCACCGATGTCCGGCAGGTCGTAGTCCCTGCAAGCACCGAGGTTCGCGCCGAGCTCCTGGAGCCAGCCGGCCGCATCGGCATCGCTGCCCGCCACCAGGATGTCAACGAGGATCGACGACTCGGTGCCGTCGCTGTCAGGTCGCCTGAACCGAAGGTTCGCCATCGTTCCCGGCGGTGTCGCCACCGCGGTGTCGCACAGAACCATCGGCTCGTCGGGCGTCACGGTCGGCGTGCCCCAGTCAGACTCGAACGCGGCGGTTACCCCACCCACGCGTCCGCAAGGCCGGCGATCGCATCCGGATCGGCTTCCTGCGGTTCCGAAGGCATGGCCTCGGACGCCGATGACAAGGCTGAGGTCGCCTGGCTCGCGCCGGTTGAGGGCTGGGAAGCCGACGATGGCTCGGTGCCCCCACAGGCTGCCACGACCATGACCACCGAGCACAACAACAGTGGTACGCGTCTGCGCATCGGGACTTCCTCCGTTCTACCGCTCGACTTGAACCTCCCAGGCACCACACCAGGGCTGGGTTGCTCATTCCCACTCGATCGTGGCCGGCGGCTTCGAGCTGACGTCGTAGACCACCCGGTTCACTCCCCGCACCTCGTTGACGATTCGCGGGTCGATCCTGGCCAGTATCTCGTACGGCAGGCGCGCCCTACCCGACAGGATGATGGCCCTGGCACCGGGTCAGGGCAGCTCGCGGGTCCCGAGCACCTCGCCGTTGAACTTGACGGCCATCACGTGCGTGACCTCGGTGCCGGTCGGAACGATGCCCACGAAGGCGACCCCGCCCTCGAGGCCCGCCTCGCTCAGCGGCATGAGGAAGGCGGGCACCGTCGGCGTGTTGTCCACCAGCAGCCACACGGTCGCCGCGTCGGGTGTGGCGATCCCGTGGATCACCCTCCCGTTCTCGCTGACGCTCCCGAAGCCGCTTCCCTCGTCCGGGACGAGTCCCCCGCAGTCGGTCTCGATGGCGGCGGCGGTTTCGAGCTGCGTGCACCACCCGGCGTCGCTGGGATAGGCCAGGTACCGCCATCCGAGGCCCGACATCACCCCGCTCCCCAGCTCGACGATCGGTCCGGTGGCGGTGGCGCCGTGCGCCTGCGGCGAGCCGGAGGGGATTGCCGCGGGGTCGGGCGTGGGGATCTCCTCGACCGGGGCGGCCTGGCAGCCGGCGAGCAGCACCGCCGCCACGGCCAGCAGGAGCGCCCGCGTCCTCATTCCCACTCGATGGTGGCGGGCGGCTTCGAGCTGATGTCGTAGACGACCCGGTTGACGCCCGGCACCTCGTTCACGATGCGCGAGCTGATCTTGGCGAGCACGTCGTACGGCAGCCGCGCCCAATCCGCCGTCATCCCGTCGTCGCTCGTCACCGCGCGAATGGCCACGACGTTCGCGTACGTCCGCCCGTCGCCCATCACGCCGACGCTTCGCACCGGCGTGAGGATGGCGAATGACTGCCACAGAGACCGATAGAGGCCGGCGGCCTTGATCTCGTCGATCACGATCCAATCGGCCTCGCGCAGGGTGTCGAGCCGCTCGCCGGTGACCTCGCCGATGATCCGAATCGCGAGGCCCGGCCCGGGGAACGGCTGGCGCTGGACCATCGCCTCCGGGAGCCCGAGCTCGACGCCGACGGTGCGCACCTCGTCCTTGAACAGGTAGCGCAACGGCTCGATGAGCTGGAATCGCAGGTCGGCCGGCAGGCCACCGACGTTGTGGTGGGTCTTGATCTTCTGGGCCGTCTTCGTCTCGGCGGTGGTCGACTCGATGACATCGGGGTAGAGCGTCCCCTGGGTCAGGAAGTCGATCTGCCCGATCTTCGCCGCC
>DATKBG010000098.1:0-7123 GCA_035514255.1 Acidimicrobiia bacterium | reverse complement strand
GCCGAGGGGGGTCCGCAAAAGGGGCCGGGTGTGGCTCTCTTGTGGAGGAGGGACCGCCGAGGGGAGGCACCTCTGATCACGTAGGGAGCTCGTCGTGCGGTCCCCTCCCCTGAAGGGGGAGGTGGCAGCGGCTTCAGCCGCTGACGGAGGGGGAGGGCTGACCCGTCGCGGGGCCCACGGGCCGAGTCTGGCTGGTAGCTGGTAGCTGGTAGCTGCGCAGCTGCGCAGCTACTCCACCGTCCACGTGCCGGCGGACTCAATGAGCTTGGCCAGGTCGCCGGGACCCCGTGACTCCTGGGCGTGGTGGATCTGCTGTTGCAGTTCGGTCTCGTACACGGCGCGGTCGACACTGCGGAAGATGCCAAACGGTGTGGGGCCGGTGGGGCCGTGGCTGAGCCTGCTGATGGCGAACGCCGCCGCCGGGGTGTCGGCCTCGACGTCGTGGACGTGGATGGCGTCGATGCCGGCCTCGGAGACGTCGACCAGGCGGGCGGTGCCTTCTTCGATCACGACACCCCACTCGTCGTCGGGTCCGAACACCACCGGCTTGCCGTGCTCGAGGTTGATGCGGTTGATGTCGCGCTCTTCCTTCGAGGTGAGACGGATGAACGCCTTGTCATTGAACACGTTGCAGTTCTGGAGGATCTCCACGAAGGCGGCGCCCTTGTGCTCGTAAGCCGCTTTGAGGACCATCTGGGTGTGGTCGCGGTCCATGTCCACGGTGCGGGCGACGAAGGTGGCCTCCGAACCGAGGGCGACGCTGATCGGGTTGAACGGGTAGTCGACCGATCCCCACGGGCTCGACTTGGTGCGCTTGCCCACCTCGGAGGTCGGCGAGTACTGGCCCTTGGTCAGCCCGTAGATCTGGTTGTTGAACAGCAGGATCTTCATGTTGATGTTGCGGCGAAGGGCGTGGATGAGGTGGTTGCCGCCGATGGACAGCATGTCGCCGTCGCCGCCGACGACCCACACGGAGAGGTCGGGGCGGGAGATGGCCAGACCGCTGGCGATGGCCGGGGCACGGCCGTGGATGCCGTGCAGGCCGTAGGTGTTCATGTAGTACGGGAAGCGAGCGGCGCAGCCGATCCCGGAAACGAAGACCACGTCCTTGGGATCCACTCCCAGGGTGGCCATGAAGCTCTGCATGGAGGCGAGGATCGTGTAGTCGCCGCAGCCCGGGCACCAGCGGACCTCCTGGTCCGTCTGAAAGTCCTGCCGGCTGTACGCGGTGTCGGTCATGTTTCTATCAACTCCATGAGCTTGGCTTCGATTTCCGCCGCCTTGAACGGCTGGCCCTGCACCTTGCCGTACCGGATCGGGTCGACCAGGTACTCGGCCCGCATGAGGCGCCACAAGTGTCCGCGGTTGAGTTCGGGGATGAGGATCTTGTCGTATCGGGCGAGCACCTCACCGAGGTTCTTCGGGAACGGATTCATGTGGCGCAGGTGGATGTGGGCGACCTTGTGGCCCTTGGCCCGTACTCGCCGGATGCCGGCGAGTACTGCCCCGTAGGTGGAGCCCCAGGCGAGGACGACGATCTCGGCATCCTCGTCCTGGGTGACCTCGACCAGGGGGATGTCGTCGGCGATGTTCTTCACCTTCTGCTCACGCAGCAGGACCATCTTCTCGTGGTTCTTCGGGTCGTAGGAGACGTTGCCGGTGCCGTCCTCCTTCTCCAGACCACCCAGTCGGTGCTCGAGGCCCTCGGTGCCGGGGATGGCCCACGAGCGGGCGAGCGTGGTCTCGTCGCGGAGATAGGGGAGGAACGGCCCCTCGTCTTCCTTGTCCTTCGGTGTGGCGAAGGGGAGGCTGATGTCGGGGAGGGTGTCGAGGTCGGGGAGGAGCCACGGCTCGGAGCTGGTGCCGATGTAGCCGTCGGAAAGCAGGATCACCGGGGTCATGTACTTGACGGCGATCCGGGTGGCTTCGATGGCGGCGTGGAAGGCATCGGCCGGCGTGGATGCCGACACCACCGGGAGCGGCGCCTCGCCGTGCCGCCCGTACAGCGCCATGAGCAGGTCGGCCTGCTCGGTCTTGGTGGGCAGGCCCGTGGAAGGTCCGCCGCGCTGCACGTTGACGATGATCATCGGCAGCTCCATGATCATCGCCAGCGAGATCGTCTCACTCTTGAGGGCGAGGCCCGGGCCGCTGGTGCCGGTGACCCCGAGGTGGCCGCCGAAAGCGGCTCCCAAGGCGGCTCCGGCAGCGGCGATCTCGTCCTCGGCCTGGAAGGTACGAACCCCGAAGTTCCGCAGACGGGACAGGTCGTGGAGGATGTCGGATGCCGGGGTGATCGGATACGAGGCGTAGAAGAGGGGCAGTTTCGCTGACTGGGCGGCAGCCACCAGGCCCCACGCCATGCCCTGGTTGCCGGTGAGGTTGGTGTAGATCCCGGGGGCCATGTCGGCCGGCTGCACGTCGTAGGTGTGGCGGAACATCTCCGTCGTCTCACCCAGGTGGTACCCGGCCTTGAAGGCGAGGCGGTTCGCCTCGCGGACCTCTTCCTGGCGTGCGAACTTCTTCTCGATCCACTCGAGGGTCGGTTCGAGGGGTCGGTTGAAGATCCAGGCCATGAGTCCGACGGCGAGAAAGTTCTTCGAACGCAGCACGTTGCGACCGCGGATGCCGGACGGTTCTACGGCCTTCAGGGTGAGCTCTTCCATCGGGACCTGCAGCACCCGGTAGGAGTCGAGGCTGCCGTCGTCCAGGGGGTTCGACTCGAAGCCTGCCTTGGTCAGGTTCCGCTCGTCGAAGGCGTCCGAGTTGATGATGAGCATGCCGGATGGGCGCAGATCGCCGAGGTTGGCCTTGAGCGCCGCCGGGTTCATGGCGACGAGCACGTCCGGCTGGTCCCCGGGGGTGAGGATGTCGCGGTCGGCGATCTGGATCTGGAACGACGAGACGCCGGGCAGCGTGCCCGCCGGGGCGCGGATCTCGGCGGGGAAGTTGGGAAAGGTGCTCAGGTCGTTGCCGAAGATCGCCGAGGCGTCGGTGAACCGGGCACCCGCCAGCTGCATGCCGTCGCCCGAGTCTCCGGCGAACCGGATGGAGACGGCGCTGACGTTCTCCGCTTCGGTCGAGGTGTCGATGGTGGACGCTTCGGACACGGTCCGATCACTCCTAGAGGTCATGTTCTGGTGGGCTTCTGGAACACCCGGTAGTGAACCGGGGGCGTGGTGAAGAAATGTCCTCCGAGACTGCGGTGAGTCATTCTATTCGACATGGTAAGTCTCCGGTTCTTTACGGCACCAGTGCTCGCTCCACGATCATTCCAACACCGAGCAGCCGCGACTCATGCCACCACGGAGCGATCAGTTGGAGCGACGGCGGCGGCTTCCCGGCGGCGCCGATAGGGATGGTGAGCGCTGGCGCTCCGATCTGGTTGACCAGAGAGCAAAACCACGACAGGGCGAGCCGGTAGGGCTCGGGCTCGCTACCAGCGTCGACCAGGGACTCGCCGATCACCTTGCGTCGGGTCGCGGTCGTCGGCGTCGCCAGCAAGTCCACTTCCTCGAAGCACGCGGTGGCAGCCCGACGCATGTGGTCCCGCCACTCGAGCGCCGTGGCTCGGTCGGCATCGGTGAGTGCCATGATCGCTTCGAGCCGCTCGCGTACTTCGGTTCCGTAGGCCGACGGGTCGGCCTCGAACCATGCCCGGTGCACCTCGGCAGCGCCAGCCCATACACCCAGCGGGATCGGGCTTCCGCCGAAGTCGGGTACGTCGATCTGGCGAACCGTGGCCCCGAGGTCTGTCAGGGCGGCGCGCGCCAGTAGCCAGCCGTCGGCGACGCCCGCTTCCAGCGGCCGTTCCACCCACGGATGCGGCACACCGATGGTCACCCCGTCGAGGTCGGTCCCGGGCTCGGGAGTTTCGACGGGGTAGTCCGCCGACCATGGGTCGTCCGGATGGTGCCCCGCCATGGCGGCGTAGGCGAGCACGGCATCGCCGACGGTGGCGGTGATCGGTCCGACCGTGTCCACGGACGACTCCAGCGGAAATACGCCGGTGAGCGGGATACGGCCGTGGGTGACCTTCAGGCCGACCAGCCCGCACAGAGCCGCTGGCACCCGAACCGACCCACCGGTGTCGGTGCCGATGGCGATCGGGACGATGCCGGCGGCCACCGCCGCCGCCGAGCCGCCTGACGAGCCGCCGGGTGAGGTGGCCGGGTCGATGGGGTTCCGGACCGGTCCGAACCAGTCGTTCTCCGAGGAGAATCCGTAGGCGAACTCATGGAGCAGGGTGCGGCCGACGATCACGGCACCGGCCGCCTCGAGCCGGTCCACCACCGTCGCCGAGCGGTCCGGCACCTCGCGATAGAAAGAGGAACCGCAGGTGGTGGGAAGGCCGCGCTGATCGATGAGGTCCTTGACCGCCACCGGGACCCCGGCGAGCGGTCCCGGATCGCGCCCGGCTCGGACCGCTTCGTCGACCCGCGACGCGGCCGCCCGGGCGCCTTCGTGGTCGATCAGCGTGAAGGCGTTCAGGTCGGCGGCGGCCTCGGCTCGTGCCAGCGCCTCGTCGATCACGTCGATGGCCCGCCGGGACCCCGAGGTTACGGCGAGGACGACGTCAGTGGCCGTCACTCGAGGTATTCGATGGTCCTTTGTTCAGGGAACACCGAGATCCAGGGGATACCGGTGGGGACCACCGTCGGCGTGCCGTCGGCGTCGAGCAGGGTGAACGGCTCGCCATAGGCGCTCCGCTGCCAGGATCCCTGCCAGACCCGACCTACAGCGAAGACCCACGCTTGACCCGAGCCGAGGGTGTCGATGGCCGGGACGTTGCTCCCGGTGCCTGCCGGGTTGCGCTCCACGTACTGAGTGCCTTCGACGATGATCAACACCTGGGCGGTGATCTGCTCACGCGTCCCGTCCCGGCGGGCCCACTCGTGAGGGGTGTCGCCGAGCCACCGCGAATACACCTTCTCCTCCGGGTCCCACACCCACCGGACAACGTTGCTGTCTGCCCAGTACATCTCGATCTGGGAAGCAGCGTCGTCCGGGATGTGCCACACGCCGATCTCGAACAGCGCAGTCGGGCGCTCGTTCGACCAGCCGCGAGCGATCGCGGTAGACCGGATCGACATGGTGTCGGCGAACAGGTTGTGGGGAGCCGTGCGTCCCGATGCCCGGAAGAATCCCCGGGACTCGCCTACCAGCCGCACGTTCCGGGAAACCGCGATCGACTGGATCCACGGCTGCCCTCCCGAAATGCCGATCGGGGTGCCCATGCCGGCGGCGAGCGCGGTGTCGGTGGGGCGCAGCGACCGGATGGGGCCGATGAAGTCGCTCTCGTTGTCGTGGAACAAAGCGATGAACCGGGTGAAGCCTCCTTCGACGATCGTCTCGATCATCGCGTCGGCGTTGCCGATCTCACCCTGGGGCCGGGCGAGCGGGTGATTGTCCACCTTGACGGCAATGGCGCCGCGGTCGAGGTCGTCGGGGTTCTCGGCCGGCAGCCCGTTGAGGGGTGAGGAGTATTCGGGTGGGTAGGTGGTGACGGTGGTCAGGTCGGCCTGGTCGGTGGTCGATGTCGTCGTCTCGGCGGTCGTGGTCGTGGTGGTGGTCTCGGTGGCGGGTCCCGGTGAGGTGCGGTCCTTGCTGCCATCGGGGGTTCCCGAGCAGGCGGCGAGGACGAGCGCCAGGGCGGCTGCGAGCGTGGCGGGTGCGCGGGTCATCAATGGTGGAGCGTAGTTTCGGCGCCCTGCTGTGCACGCCCGGTCATCCCTTACTCAGGTCGCGTCGCACCGGCGGCGGGAGGAGGGTGATCGCCCCGGCGACGAGTCCACCTGCCGCCACCGCAGCGGTATTCGGCCAGAATCCTTCCGACCCCAGGGTGGACAGGACGGCTGCGGCGGTGAGCCAGGCGAGGACACCGGCAACCGCCGCCAGCGGCAGGTTTCGCAGAGTGGTCCGCACCACCGGCCGGAGCTCCTCGGTGCCGGTCCGGCGATACCACTCGACGGCCAGCAGCACCGTGTACAGGGTGATGGCGATGCTCGACGCCAGGGCAAGGCCACGCAGCCCCATGGTCCGGTTGAGCCACCAGTAGACCGGGACGGCGACGACGGTGGCGATCGTGCCCAGGATCACCGGCGGCCACATCTGCTCGCGGGCGAAGAAGCCACGGGCGAGGATCTGTTGGATCCCCCACATCGGAACCCCGATGCCGAAGAGGACCACGGTGGCGGCGGTGGCGATGGTGTCTGAGGCCCCGAACGACCCCCGCTCGAACAACACCCGCACCACCGGTTCCGACAGGGCGATCAGGGCGGCGGCCGCGGCCAGGCTGAACACCACCACGTACCGGATCGCTCGCCCAACGGCGGCGGCGAGCTCACGGTGCTTGCCTTCTGCGGCGAGTCGGGCGAGGACCGGGTAGGCGGCGACGCCTGCCGCCTGGGCGATCACTCCGACCGGGACCAGCATCGTCTGGCGACCGAACGAGAGCCACGACACGCCGCCGTCGCCGTGGAGCGACCCGAAGGCCCGCCCGAACTGCTCGTCGAGCACCACCAACGACTGGCCGAGCATGAGGGGGATGGCCAGGGCGAAGTAACGCCGTACCGCCGGATGGCGCTGGATGCCACCGGTGGGGAATCTGAGACCGACCCGACGAGCCCCCCACACCTGGAGCACGAAGATGCCGAGGAAGGCGCCAACGACGGCCCCCCAGGCGAACCCGTCGGCCGTCGGTTGGCTGCTGCCAAGGGCACCGACAAGCCCACCGGCGATGATGGCGAGGTTGTAGACCAGCGGTCCCAGCGCCGGGATCAGGAACCGCTCGCGGGCGAACTGGACCGCAGTGAACAACTGCCCGAGGATGAAGAACACCTGAGCGGGCAGGACGATCCGGGTCAGGCGGGTCGCTTCGGCGATCTGGGCTTCGTCGAAGCCGGGTTCCACCAGGCGTAGGACCGCCGGCACCAACGGCATGGCGACGACGACGAGGGCGGTCATGCCGATGGCCAACGGCCGGGTCACCGCCCAGAAGGCCCGCCAGGCGTCCTCGTCGTCCCCGACGGCGAACCGGCGGGTCAGGATCGGGATGAGCGTGATCGCCATGTAGGCGCCAGCGAGCAGGTAGTTGAGGAGGTCGGGGATCAGGAAGGCGACGAAG
>DATKBG010000097.1:0-3994 GCA_035514255.1 Acidimicrobiia bacterium | reverse complement strand
GCCTCCGGGCCGAAACGTTCCGTGAGCTGCTCACCGACGTATGGTGGGCGTACGACGTCGTCGAAGTCGTTCTTGTCGCCCTGGATGATGACCAGGAGCGCCCCCTCTTCGTCTCCCACGTTGTGAAACGTGCGCACGACTCCGGTCGGCACATGGATGAAGTCCCATGGTTCGAGCACAACGGAGTTCTCACCTTCAGGTCCCCATTCGATGGCGAACCGACCGGACAGGCAGAAGAACGCCTCGACGGTCTTGAGATGTGCGTGGAGAGCGGGGCCGCGACCGGGCGAGCACACCGCGAGCGAGACGGAGATGCCGTTGCCAGCATCTCCCCCCGTCAACGCCGCGTATTGCTGAATCCGGCTCTTGTGCTCGGCTGGAGGTGCCATGTACGAGTAATTGTTGTCGGCGGTCATGAACTCGATCACCTCTGGCGGCAGCACTCCGGCGCCCAACTTCGGCCGAGGTGCCAGGTCCTTGAACCGAACCATCCGGCTTGTCATCTCTTCCAGCGAGACCGTCTCTGTGGCGTCCTGCGTCATGATTGCTCCTTTGTCATCCTCGGCTGTGATACCAGCCGACCCCTTACAAGATTGTTCAGCTCGATGCGTACAACGTCTTATCTTCCGAGTAGCCCCTCAGCCAAGGATCTGCTTGACGTCAGCAAATGACGTCGCCAAGGACGTCGGAACGTCGATGACCAGGGGCTCGGTGAGGTCTGCGACCATTTTGAGAGCCACCCGAAGCTCCTCGGCATCCGACACCCTCACGCCCTGACATCCGAGCGAGCGCCCGATGGCGGCGTGATCGAAGTTCCCCAGGTCGGACACGACCGGTGTGTCCCCCTGCGAATGCAAGGTCCATCCCAGGCAGCCGTTGTTCATGACAACGACGGCGATGGGCAGCTTCTGCTGGACAGCCGTCATGAGCGCGTGCATCGACATGCCGAACCCCCCGTCGCCGCAGAAGGCGAGGACCGGACGAACTGGGTCGGCGAGTCTCGCTCCGAGGGCCGACGAGACCGCGTAGCCCATGCCGCCGCCCCCTGCGGGCTGGAGGTAATCGCCTCCGGCGCCCGCCCGGTACCACTGCATCATGAAGAGGCGATTCTCCCCGGCATCACAGGTGATGATGGTGTCCTCGGGAACGACCTCTTCGATCATCTGGATGATGAACTGCGGAGCGAAGGGGGCATCGGACGTCGGCTTCGTGTCGGCGCGGGGGTGAGCCCGTCGACCCTCCTCGGCCCGTGCGAGCCCGTTACCGCCCGGTTTCCGACCCCCGGATGCGTACGACTCGGCGAGGCGGTCCATCACATAGCCGGCGTCTGCCAGCAGGACGTGATCGACCGGGAACGTCCACGATGCGTTGAGCGGCTCGACGTCGGCCTGGATGATGACTTGACGAGCAGGGTCGATCAACGCTGGATGCTCGTCGAGGGTGTCGTGGGGAGCGAGCTTCGTCCCGATCGCCAAGACGACGTCGGCAGCACCGACCACCGCGTTGGCGCTCGCCCAGCCGAAGTGGCCGATCGGCCCGATCGAGAGGGGATCTCGCTCTGAGAAGACCCCCTTGCCGCTGGCGGAGGTCGCGACGGGCGCGTCGATGGCTCGAGCCAGGCGGGCGAGGCTGTCCTGGGCGTGGGAGAGGCGAACGCCGTTGCCGGCGATGATCACCGGGCGCTCGGCGCCGCGGAGCGCTTCGGCGGCCCGTTCGAGAGCGGCCTCATCGATTCCCTGCCAGGGGCGCGGCAGATAGGCCTCGGTCCCGTAGATGCGCGGGGTCGAGTCCGGGCCCACCGTGCCTTCCACGGCGCTGCTGTGGAGGACCACCGCGACGGGGCCGGGCTCTCCTGTCATCGCATGCTTGAGGGCGAGCTGGACGTGCTGGACGGCCTGCGCCCCGTCGTAGCTGACCATCACTCGCTTGGTGGACCCGGAAAGGGAGCGGCGAATGTCCCAGGTGCCGTAGTCGCCGGTACCGGACTGATAGGGGGCGTGATGGGACAGGGTGTCGCCGTCGGTCATCTCGGTCAGGAGGATCATCGGAGAAGCGCCCAGAAGCGCTTCCAGGTAGCCCGCGCCGGCGTTGCCCGCGATCCACTCTCCCTGACCCATGACGACGATCGGCTGGCCCGTCATGCGCCCGTAGGCCTCGGCCATCTTGGTCCCGACGGATTCCTCCCGCACTTGGATCGCCCGGATCACGGGGTGCTCGTACAGCGCTTTCCACAGACGACCGGTGAGACCGCCAGACAAGCCGAGTACGTATCTGATCCCGCCCTCGGCCAAGGCGTCGAAAATCGCATCGGGGACGCTGCGCTGCTGGGTGAGTGGCTCATGCACCATGGATCTCCTTCGTCGTTGAATATATTATCGCACAGCTGGGCCCGCATCGGGTCAGCCGAGGCCGTCCGGCTGCACGCGCAGCACACCTCGGAGAGTCCGGCGAACCCTCGGAGAGTCCGTCGAACCCCGGGAGAGTCCGTTGAACCCGGGAGTCGTGCGTTTGCGGGTCGTTGTTGCGGGCAGTCGGCGCTATGATAGCGAATATATTATCAGCTACGGATGGAGAGTGAACCCATGAGCGACGAAGAGAATCCCGAGTACGGCAAAATCACCGAGGACGCGGTGGCCAGGATGGTCGCCCGCCTTGGCAAGACGTTTCCGATCGAGCAACCGTACGTGCGTAGTGTCAACCGGGACAGCATCACTCGGGTGGCCCGTGCCGTCGGTGACGACAACCCTCTGTACACCGATCCCGAGTACGCCGCCACCACCCGGTTCGGTCGGATCGTGGCGCCTCCCGCACTCCTCTATGCAGCCGCATGGGGCAGCTGGGATCTGCGTCGCGGTCAAGGTCTGCCCGGCGTTCATGGCTTGCACTGCGGAGACGAGTGGCGCTATTTTCGCCCGCTGCTCGACGGTGACGAGGTCCACGCCACCAAGACACTCGTCCGCGCCGAACCGATGAATGGTCGCCTCGCCGGTAACAAGATGTTCATCCAGGCCGACGAGATCCGCTTCTACAACCAAGATGACGAGTTGGTCGCGATCCAGGTGATGCCGATCATCCGGGCGGAGCGCGAGGAATCCAAGAAGCGCGGCAAGTACTCCGACATCGAACGAGCCACATACACCGAGGCCGACATCGCCCAGATCGACAAGGAGCTCGAGAACGAACTGCCCCGCGGCGCCACCCCACGGTATTGGGAGGACACCGAGGTCGGCGAAGCCGTCGATCCGGTGGTCAAGGGCCCGCTGACCCTGCCAGACATGGTCACCTGGCTGCAGGCGATCGGTTCGCCGCACGTTCGCAGCGGCAAGTACTGGCAGCAGTACCGGAAGCAATCACCCAAGGTGGCAGTCATCGATCCCGAGACCGGCATCCCCCAGGCCGTGGAGCGGGTCCATTGGGACAACTACATGTCGGCGGAGATCGGCATGCCCGCGGCGTACGACTACGGCTCGCAGCGGGGCGGCTACGCCACCTATTTCGCGACCAACTGGGCCGGAGACGATGGGTGGGTCGCCGAGCTGGACTTCCAGTTCCGAGGCATGTTCTTCAACGGCGATGTTTTCCACCTCTCCGGCGAGGTCGTCGACAAGTGGCGCGGCCGACAGACGGGGACCGGCTACGTGAAGATCCAGTTCCAGACGATCAACAACCGCGGCGAAGACATCATGCCCGGCACGGGGATCGTCGCGCTGCCCACGAAGGCGAACGGCCCCGTCGCCTTCCCCGTCGACGTCCGCAACGACGACCGCGACACCAACTGAAGGCCGAGGTTCATCCGTCCGTGCACCTGGCTGATGCGCACCGCTGGGCCGATCGGGTACACGACTCCCTCCGGCAGCCGGTCGTGTCCGGTGTACGACGAGACGAACGCATCGGTCTCGGCCGTCGATCCGCTCGGCGGGACGGTGCGTCGCGATCGCGCGATCTCGGCGATGGCGAACGCGCCGTGCCCGCTCCGGGCACGAGTGTCGACCGG
>DATKBG010000096.1:0-6158 GCA_035514255.1 Acidimicrobiia bacterium | reverse complement strand
CGTCGGTGGTGGTGTGGCCGAAGGTGAACCGGACGCACTGTCGCGCCGCCGTCTCCGACATACCCATGGCGGTCAGCACATGCGACGGCTTGGTCGCTCCGCTCTGACACGCCGAGCCAGAAGAAGCAGCCACTCCGAAGGCATCGAGGCGAATGAGCAGTGTCTCTGCCGGAATGCCGGGAAAGCGCACATGGCTGTGCTGGACGAGGCGCTCGGCGCCGAGACCGGTCACCTCGGTGTCAGGCACCAGTCCGAACAGGGCGTGCTCGAATCGATCCCGCTCCGCGCCGATGCGACGACGGAAGTCCGCAGCGTCTGCGACGGCGGCGGCAAGGGCCGCGGCCAGACCGACGATGCCGGCCACGTGGTGAGTACCCGATCGGCGGCCCAATTCCTGACCGCCGCCATGAATGATGGATTCCAGGGCCACCCGACGCGGAGCGATCAGCACCCCCACCCCCTTGGGTCCGCCGATTTTGTGGCCGGAGAGCGAGAGCAGGTCCACCCCGAGTGACGCCAGATCCGCCTGAGCACCGACCACCGCCTGGACCGCATCGGTGTGAAGGAGCGCGCTCTCGTGGACCGACCGCACGGCTTCAGCGACCTTCGCCACCGGCTGCACCACCCCGGTCTCGTTGTTCGCCGCCATCACCGACACGACCACGGTCCGGCGGTCCACCGCCGCTGCCACGGCCGCCGGATCCACGACGCCGGGCCAGTCGACGCCGACGACCGTCGCTTCGAAGCCGAGGCGACGCATGGGACCGATGCCAGCGAGTACCGCCTCGTGCTCGATGGCACTGGTGACCAGTCCGTGGCCGGGGCCGGTGGCGAGCAGCGGGCCCCAGACACCGAGGTTGACCGACTCGGTGCCGCCACCGGTGAAGACGACGTCGAGGGGATGCTCTGCCCCCACGAGGTCCGCCACCTGCTCGCGTGCCGCCTCGACCGCGTCCTTGGCGCGCCGGCTGACGCCGTGGATCCCCGACGGATTGCCGAAATCGGCGTTGAGGTATGGCTCCATCGCCCCGCGTGCTTCAGCACGCAGAGGGGTTGCCGCAGCATGGTCGAGGTACAGCATCACCCGCAGAGTATGGCGGTGCCGCGACCGGTGATCACGGCTCGGGAGCCGACGGGAGATCACGCACGAACTCTCGGACGGTCGACTCGTACTCGAACCGATCAACGTTCCAGGCTTCGCCGTGTCCGGCCCCGTCCACTATGTGCAGCACCGCGTCGGGGAGAGCGTCGGCGAGGGCCCGGGTCGCCGCCACCGGATGGCGATTATCGGCCTCCCCGTGGATCAGGAGCACCGGCACCGTCAGATGGTCGATGTGACCCAGCAGACTGGAGGCGGCTAGATCGACGCCGAATCGGAACGTCACCATCGCTCGAGCCCAGCGTGCCAGCAACTCTGGAACCCGGCGGCGGGCGGAGACCTCCGACGCAGCGTCCGTGGCGTCGACCAACGGGCTATCGAGCACCACGCCGGCGATCACCCCGAAGGTGTCCTGGGCCAGGTAGGCACTGATCACCGACGCCCCGGCACCGAAGCCGTAGAGGACCACGTCACTGGCGCCGTTCTCCATGGCGAACGAGACGGCCAGGTCCAGGTCCCGCCACTCGGTCACACCGAGGGTGTGATTGCCCTTGCCGTCGGCGGGACCCTCGCCGTCATTGCGATGGGAAACGACCAGCACGGGATACCCCGCGCTGACCAGCGACGGAAGGACGCGCAGCGCCTCGCGACGGTCGCCGTCCAAGCCGTGGACGAACACCACCCACCGGTCGGAAAAGCCCCCGATCAACCAGGTCGGGTAATCCCCGGCGGGGCCACCCAGGATGATCTCGGTGTAGGACACACCGACCTCACCAGGGTTCGTAGCAGGCCCGAATCGCTCCGACGGGTCGGCACCCGGCAGTGGTCGGAGCACCACCCGTTCGATCTCGGCGGCGTGGTACCAGACCCCGCCTCCGACGAGAGCGGTGAGCACGAGGACGGCGATGATCACCCCCCTCGAGATCCAGGTACGTCCACGCTTGGTGACCATCGGATGGGATCGTACCGGTGCGAGCGGCATCCGCTCGACGCCCCGTACCCTGGACCCGTGTCCCGCATCATCCTCTCCATTGACCTCGCCCAGTCGCGCCATCGGGTGTGGAGGGAACTCGAAGCGGTGGAACGGCACGTCGAGTGGATGGCCGACGCCGAGTCGGCAGAGTTCACCAGCCACCGGACCCGTGGTGTCGGCACCGTTCTCGTCGTCGCCACCCGGGTCGGACCGTTCCGCACCCGAGACGTGATCGAGTTCACCGAGTGGGATCCGCCACGACTCATGGGGGTTGCCCATCGCGGTCTGTTCACCGGAACCGGATCGTTCCGGCTCGAAGAGCACGAGGGGGGCACCCGAATGGTGTGGTCCGAGTCGATCAGGTTCCCCTGGTATCTCGGAGGTCCGATCGGCGCCATCGTCGCTGGCCCGGTGCTGCGGGCCATCTGGCGAGGCAACCTGCGGCGTTTCCAGCAGAGCCTCGCCGCGGGTGGCGACGACTAGCCGGCGTACCATGGCCGCCATGACACTCGCATCACTCGCACGCCATGGCGCCGTCGCCGTCATCACCCTGGACCGGCCTCCGGTCAATGCCCTCTCCGGGGAGCTGATCGAAGACCTCCACACCGCGGTCGTCGAGGCAGCGGCACCCGATGTGCGCGCCGTCGTGATCACCGGGGCGCCACACTTCGCCGCCGGTGCCGACATCACCGCCTTCAAGGCTGCCATGGACAGCGGTGGGGCGGCCACCGACCTCGGCATGCACCTCTCCCGCCTCACCGTCGAGATCGAGTCACTGCCCAAACCGGTGATCGCTGCGGTGCGGGGCTTTGCCCTCGGCGGAGGTCTGGAACTGGCGCTGGCGTGCGATTTCCGGTTTCTCGCCGACGATGCCCGGGTCGGCCAACCCGAGATCAAGCTGGGGATCATCCCCGGGGCGGGCGGGACGCAGCGGCTCCCGCGCCTCATCGGACTGAGCAGGGCGCGCGATCTCAACTACTCGGGGCGGATGGTCGATGCCGACGAGGCTCTCGCCATCGGTCTGGCCGACCGGGTGGTTCCGGCGGAATCCCTGCTCGACGAGGCGTTGGCCGCGGCGGCGGTGTGGGCTGAGGGACCCACCCGTGCCCTGGGGATAGCCAAGCGGGTCATGAACGAGGGCCTGGGCCTCCCGATCGCCGACGCTCTCGCCTTGGAGAGCGAGGGTTTCGCCGAGGTCTTCGCCACCGAAGACGCCGCCGAGGGGGTCGCCGCCTTCCTCGAGAAACGCGCCGCCCGCTTCTCCGGTTCGTAACCCCCGCCCGATCAGTCGGAGGCGAGCAGACGGCGGGCAGCCGTCCACGGGTCCAACCGACCGGATTCGACGTCGGCAACCACTTCCCCCCCTGCGTCGATCATCGCCGCTGCCCGCTGCCGGAAGCCCTCGACGACGGCGGCTACCAGTTCCGCACGACGGCGAGCGGAACGGCGCTCCGCCAGCCCGGCCTCACCGAGATGGTCTCGATGCGCCATCACTGCTTCCCACACTTCGACGACACCGGTCTCCTCAGTGGCGACGGTCGTGACCACGGGCGGCACCCAGTCGCCGCGGTGGCCCATCGCCAGCATCGCCTTGATGTCCGAGACGGTCTCTGCGGAGCCCGGACGGTCGGCCTTGTTGACCGCGAACACGTCGCCGATCTCGAGGACGCCGGCCTTGGCCGCTTGAACGCCGTCACCCCAGCCGGGTGTGAGCACCACGATCACGGTGTCGGCCTGGGCGGCGACCTCGACCTCATCCTGTCCCACGCCCACCGTCTCCACGATGATCGGGTCGAACCCGGCTGCCTCCAAGGCCACCAACGCCTGGGGAGCCGCCAGGGAGAGGCCGCCGAGGTGGCCCCGGCTCGCCATCGAGCGCACGAACACCCCCTCGTCGAGCACATGGCGCTGCATACGCACCCGGTCACCGAGGATGGCACCACCGCTGAACGGACTGGTCGGGTCCACGGCGAGCACACCGACGTTTCGCTCGCGGCGGCGCGCCTCGGCCACGATCGCGTCGGTCAGGGTGCTCTTGCCGGCTCCGGGGGCACCCGTGATCCCGATCCGGTGCGCTTGTGTGGCGGCGGCGAACGCGGCAGAGACCAGCTCGTCCACACCTTCACGCCGATCCTCCAGGATGCTGAGTACCCGAGCCAGGGCGCGGCGATCCCCGGAAACGACGGCGGGAATCAAATCAGCGCGGTCCGGTGAAGCCACGAGGGCGAGGATAGGGAGGAGCGAGGAGCGAGGGGCGAGGGGCGATGGACGAGGGGCCAGGGGCGAGGGCGGCATCCTCAACGGGTGACGGGTGACGGGGGACTGGCTCCTAGACTCGGGAATGGTTTCGCGACTTGATGGGGTTTGAACTAGCGATGAGTGACGACAGCACGACCACCACGATCGACGACACGGTTTCAGCCGAGGTCGACCTCACCCTGCTCAATGAGACGCTCGAGTACATCCGGCCGGCGCTTCAGGCGGACGGCGGTGACCTCGTGCTCCTCGGCGTCGAGGACGGCACCGTCAACCTTCAGCTGGTCGGTGCCTGCGGTGGATGCCCGATGTCCACGATGACGCTGACCGCCGGCATCGAACGGATCCTGTTGGACCGGGTCCCCGGCATCACCGCGGTGAACGCGGTCTAGGGCGTCGCCCTCGCTACTCGCTACTCGCTACTCGCTGAATCTTCGCCCCCAGTGACGCGAGTTTTCCCTCGAAATCGGCGTAGCCGCGGTCGATGTGCCCGACTTCGGTCACGGTGGTCTCGCCATCGGCCGCCAGGCCAGCCAGCACCAGGGCGGCACCGGCGCGAATGTCACATGCATCCACCGGGCAGCCACTGAGCTGCTCGACGCCCCGAATGATCACGTGCTGTCCCTCCAGTTGAATGTCGGCACCCATGCGGACCAGCTCCCCCACATAACGGAACCGGGCCGCGTAGATGTTCTCGGTCATCACGGAGGTCCCCACCGCCAGCGACAACAGCGCCACCATCTGGGGATGCATGTCGGTGTGGAATCCGGGGTATGGCAGCGTGGCGAAGTCGACGGCCGCGGGGCGCTCGGGTCCGACCACCCTGATCCAGTCCTTGCCCGTCTCGATGTTGCACCCGGCCTCAGCCATCTTGCGCAACTCCATTCGGAGATGCTCGGGTACGCAGTCGATCACGGTCACGTCGCCCCCGGTGATGGCGCCGGCGACCAGGAATGTCCCGGCCTCCAGGCGGTCGGGAACGACACGATGTTGGCTCGGTCGCAACTTGGCCACGCCGTCGATCTCGAGAGTGGATGTGCCCGCGCCGCGGATCACCGCACCCATGGCGACGAGTGCCTCGGCCAGGTCACGGATCTCGGGCTCGCGAGCTGCGTTGATGATGGTCGTGGTCCCGCGGGCGAGCACCGCCGCCAGGAGCACGTTCTCGGTGGCACCCACACTCGGAAAGTCGAGGCTGACTTCGGCGCCGACCAAGCCCCCCGGCGCCGAAGCGGCGAGGACACCGTGTTCCAATTCGAACGACGCCCCCATGGACCGCAGCCCGTCCAGGTGCATGTCGATCGGGCGCGACCCGAAGTCGTCGCCGCCGGGGAAGGCGACGCGCGCCTCCCCACACCGGGCGAGCAGGGCACCGAGCACGAGGATGGAAGCGCGCATCTGGCGCACCAGGCCGATGGGCGCCTCCGGCGTCAACGACTCGGGCACGATCACCCGCACCGACGAGCCTTCGGTGACGACCTCGGCTCCTATGTGGCCGACTACCTGACCCATCAGGCGGACGTCCACGATCGGTGGCACGTTGTCGAGTTGATGCTCCCCTGAAGCGAGCAGTGTCGCTACCAGGTGCTTGAGGGCTGCGTTCTTGGCACCGAACACGCCCACCGACCCTTCGAGGGGCGTCCCGCCGCTGACGAGGAACTGGTCCATTGACGAGCGAGTGTAAGGGTCGTTGGGGAGCAAGGCTCCCCAACGGCCAGCGGGCAGCTGTCAGCGTGCAGCCTGCAGAGGAGGCACCGAGGAGCGACGGGACCGGTTGCTCAGCCCTCCTCGAGGGCGGTGATCTTGGCGAGGCGCCGCCGGTGGCGTTCG
>DATKBG010000095.1:0-6530 GCA_035514255.1 Acidimicrobiia bacterium | reverse complement strand
CCGCTCGTTCCGCTCCCGGCGGTACTCCCCCCTTCGGGGGGAGGAACCACAAGAGAAGGGCCCCTATGCGGTCCCCTCCCCTGAAGGGGGAGGTGGCATCGGCCGATAGGCCGATGACGGAGGGGGAGGGCTGACGCGTCGCGAGGCCCTGCGTCGGCTCTGGCTAACGGGCAATAGCCAATTGGCCAATAGCTGACCTGGCTCAGCAGCCAACGTGGGTGTCGAGGCCTGCGGTGGTGGCCGCTGCCTGGAGGGCTGAGCAGGCCCGGGCCACGGCGCCGGCGAGGACCTCGAGGTCCGCCGACTCGACCAGAGCGGCCAGGAACTCAGCGTCGTCGAGGTCGGCGGTGCCGTCGAGGAACCGATGGCTCTCCTCCACCAGCACCTGCAGCGAGGTGGTGTAGGCCTCGTGTTCGATCTCCAGGCTCTCCGGGGGTTCAAGGGCCCGCAGTTCGGCGACGGCAGCTTCCCGCACGGCGACCACGGCGGTGATCGCACTCCAGGTGGGCTCGGCATCGCGGGGGAGGGCGGCGAAGGTCCCGGCCTCCATCCGGTTGTTGATGTCGGCGACCGCCTCGAAGTAGGCGTGAGATCCGTCGGCGGAGCAACTCACGACCAGCAGGGCGACCGAGGCCATCAGAGCGAACACGCCACGCATGTCAACCACTGTATGCGTCTGCCGTCTGCCTTCCGACTGTTAGGTGCAGGGGGTGATGCCGTCGAGGCCCAGGAACGCCGACAGGGTGCTTCGGGTCTGCGGCCCCACCTTGCCGTCGACGGTGATGTCGCGGCCCTGCTGGAAGGCGCTCACCGCGGCCTCGGTCATCGGCCCGTAGACGCCGTCGGCCGTGCCCGGGCTGTTCCCGGCCACATGGAGCAGCTGCTGGAGGTTCTTGACGTCGGCGCCACGATCACCCGGTCTCAAGGTTCGCGACGTCGCTGCCAGGGCCGACGTGGCGGGCAGGATCGAGTTCAGCGCCGAGATCTCAGCCCTCGACTGCGATCCGACGATGCCGTCCACGGTCAGGCCGCGCGTCGTCTGGAAGTGTCGCACCGCGCTGGCGGTGTTCGGACCGTAGACCCCGTCGACGGTGCCGACGGGCGCACCGATCGCCTTGAGGAAGCGCTGGAGGGCGAGCACGGCATCGCCTCGCGCACCCTCCCTCAGCAAGCTCGACGCGTCCATCAGGCTGCTCAGATCACCGGCGCTGGCGACCGTGCACTGTGCTGCCACGGCGGCAGGGGCGCGCCCTTCGGCGACGCGCATCGCGTTGAACGGGTTGACGGCGATCTTCTCGTCGGTCCAGACCTCGAAGTGCAGGTGGGGCGCACCGTACTCGGCGTTGCCGCTGTCGCCGACCCAGCCGATGTGCTGGCCGGCGTTGACCCGCTGCCCGACGGCGATCCCGGGGGCGATACCCCAGCCCTGGCCGTCGTCGGTACCAGGGGTGTCGTTGTTGAGGTGGATGTAGACGGTCTCCCATCCGTCGTCGTGGCGGATGGCCATGCTGCAGCAGCGGTGGGAGGGGCCGGTGGATCCGGAGACGCTGCTGCCGTTGATACGGATGATGGTGCCAGCGTTGGCAGCGACCACCGGGACCATCTTGTCGGCCATCACGTCCTGGGCGTGGTGGAGGCCGTTGCCGCGACCCGCCCAGAAGGAGTCGTGGTAGCGGTACTGGCCGACGACGGGAAAGGTCATGTCCCACTCGACCATGTCGCCGTACTTGTGGCGGGAGCCGTCGCGAGGACCCTGATGGTTGGCGAGGGCGGCGGGAGCGGTGCTCGCCAGGAGGGCGATTGCCAGGGCCGCGCTGGCGATGCGGCGTCCGGTCATCTGGGAAGTCATGCTCCTCGTCCTGCTTTCGTCCGGTCTCCGGCCCGGAGAGAGCCAATCGGGTGGGGCACCCTAGCGAGTGGATCGCGAAAATCAACTCTCCGGCGGGGACTGTCGTCCTCGGCCCGATGGTTACACAGGTAGCGATTTATGTGGTCCAGGAGTACTTGGTACTTGGTACTTGGTACTTCGAGCACGCGAGCGTGCCGCGTAGTGTCGACAGGTCCGTCGTTCGCTATCGAATCAGTTTTCGATCGGCTCGGAGGGTCCAGTCGGGGTGGCCGCGGAGGACCGGCTGGCCGTGGGACTCGATGTAGGCGGGGATGATTCGCGCGTGGATGGTCCCGTCTGGTTCGACGATGATCTCGGCGATGCCGGTCGTCGAGCCGGTTGCCGACGTGTTGGGCCACACGAAGTTCCCGAGGCTCCAGAACACCGGGACGCCGTCGACGACCTCCAAGGGCTGGAGACGGTGTGAGTGGTGGCCGAGGATCACATCGGCACCGGCGGCGATCATGGCCCCGGCTCGCAACCGGTCGCCGTGATCGGGATACCCCATGCCCTCGTTCCCCCAGTGGACCGTCACGATGACGATGTCGGCCGCTTCCCTTGCGGCGCCGACGGCCGTGGCGATGTTCTCCATGGAGGCGTAGGCGACTCCCGGCCGATCGGATGAGGCGAACCACGCTCCGCCCGGTTCGCCGACCGCGTATCCCGACACCGTCGTGAGGCCGACGATGGCGATCCGCCAGCCGCCCACGTCGACGATGCCTGGAGCCATCGCCTCGGCGAGACTCGCCCCTGACCCGACCGTGACCAGGCCTGCTGCCCTCAGGTTGGCGATCCCGTCGACCAGGGCGGTCGGTCCGTAGTCGCCCGCATGGTTGTTCGCCTGACTGACCACGTCGACGCCGGCGGTGCGCATCGCCGGGAGAGCGTCTTGGTCGCAGCGCAGGTTCGTCTCCTTCGGGATCGGGTAGCCGAGAATCGAGGGCGCGCATTCGAGGTTGATGATCGTCAGGTGGTCACGCAGGAACAGACCGCCGAGGCCAGCCCAGGCGACCTCGTAGCCCTCGTAGCGGAAGCGGTAGGACAGGGTCGGGCTGACGTCGACGTCCCCGGCCCCATGGATGACGAGTCGCTGGCGCTGGGTGTCGGCGAGAGCTGGTGGGACCAACAGGGCGATGGCAAGGGTCGCGGCGATCACCACGACGAGAGATCGGGAGGGTGCCCCCATGGAGTGGAGAGGGTAACCCTGTCCGTCGCCGGTCACCCGTCACCCGTCACCCGTCGCGGGCCGTGGGAGCGCGTGGTTCTGGCTGGCCACTGGCCACTGGCCACTGGTTACTGATTAGCCTCCCCGCTGTCATGACCGGCCTGCTCGCCCTCCACGCCCACCCCGACGACGAGTCCATCTCGATGGGCGGCACGCTGGCGGAGTACGCCGCCGCCGGGGTTTCGGTGACTGTGGTGACCGCCACCCGGGGCGAGGTGGGCGAGATCTACAACCGCGACGACGCCGATGAGATCCGCGACCGGCTCGGTGAGGTGCGGGAAGAGGAGGAGCGTGCCGCGCTCTCCGTGCTGGGGGTCACCGACCTCGCCTACCTCGGGTATCGGGACTCGGGAATGATGGGCACCGACGACAACGAGCGCTCCGAGTCGTTCTGGCGGGCCGACTACATGGAGGCGGTGGGGCGGCTGGTCACGATCGTTCGCGATCGGCGGCCTTCGGTGATGACCGCCTACGACCCGTTCGGCGGATACGGCCATCCCGATCACATCCAGGTGCATCGGGTCGGTACCGCCGCCTACTTCGCCGCCGCCGACGTGGGCCGGTTTCCCGCCGACGAGTTCGGCGAGCCCCACCTGGTCTCCAAGCTGTACTGGGCGACGCTCGCTCGGGAGCGGATGCGCCGGGTGCGGCGCGCCCTGGCCGCCGAGGCGGGGGAGGAGTACGTCGACGAGGAACCCACCTTCGGAACCATGCAAGAGCACATCAGCACGCTGCGCGACATCAGACCGTGGGCGCAACAGAAGGTGGACGCCTTGCTGAGCCATGTCAGCCAGTTCGCCGCCGACTCGTGGATCCGCACCCTTTCCCCCGACCGGCTCGGCGACGTCCTCGGCGACGAGGCGTTCACCCTGATCCACAGCACGGTCCCCTGCGATCCGTCAGACACGGACCTGTTCGCCGGTGTCTGACGACGACCGCCGCGTGGCTATTTGGTTCGGGGTGGGGGTGTTCCCCGCCGCGGTCGGCTGAAGACTCAGCCGCGCCACCAGATGGTGGCCAGATCCCGCTCCGGTGGCCCGAGAACGAACCGGCCGTCGTCTGCCTGCTCCACCGCCGACTCCAGCAAACCCGACGCTTCGATCGACTGCTCCGGGGTGATGAGGAGGACCCGCCGGTAGAACAGGAGCAGGTCGGTGAGATCGTCGAACCGGGGCGCCGCCGGAGCCCGCCACCGCTCGACGAACGGCGCCGTGCCGGTCACCTCGGTGATCGCCGACACGAGATCGTCGAGGGTGGGACCCTTGGGGAGGTCGTGGCCGTGCAGTGCGGTGATGTACTTGGCGAACGCAGCCATCGGGTGTTTGACGGTGGCCTCGATGACGACGCCCCGTCGCGCCGTCCGGCTCAGGGCCTCGATGAACGGCCCGATGGCTGCCGTGTCGAAGACGGCGTGGGTCGACACCGCGACGTCGTGGAGGCCAGCGTTGGAGGCGATCACCGGCCACTCACCCACGAGGGCGGTGACCCGGCTCACCCCGCCGATCCGGCGTGCTTCGTCGAGGCCCGAGCACACCGCGGTGACCCGATACCCGCGCCGGGCCAGGTCTCCGACGAGGCGCTCGACTCCGATGCTCACGTCGACGACGCTGCCGGCACCGGTACTCAGGTGATCGACGGCGGCGATGGTGGGCGTCGGATCACCATCGACCGTGCGGTCGGCGAGCAGCGGCAGTCGGACGGCGAAGGGGGTGCCCTCGTCGACGCCGAAAAGGTGCAACGGCGTCGCCCACGATTCGACTGCCTTGCGCCAGCGTTCTCGAGCCTGGATCTCCATACGCCGGAAGTGTCGCAGCGTCGGCGACCCGGCGCGGGTGCTCAGGGGGCTGTGGCTGCCGGAGTCCGTGAGGTGGTCAGACGATATCCGGCGTAGATGAGGGCCAGACCGACGAACTCGGTCAGGTAGACCGTGTCGGCGACCCCCACCCGGGCGACGATGCCACGGAACGCGGGAAGGATCGCTCCGACGGCGATGAGCGCGCTGCCCAGGGCGAATCGGCCGGTGGCATGCCGACGCCGCCAGTAGCGGATCGCCGATAACAGGGCACCACCGACGAGGAACACCACCGCATACAGGTTGAGGGCGGGGGTCAGCGCCCGCACCCACGACCAGACCATCACCCGACCGGTGAGGGCGTCGGGGTTAGCCGGGTCCGGCGCCAGCGGGGTCAGGAACACGAGGGCAGCGGCGACGAGGGCGTACACAGTGAGGGTGATGGCGAGGCGATCCGCGGTGCGGCGGCGCAGGAGCAGGTACACGGTGCCCTGGGCGAGCAGTGCACCGCCGAGGAGGGCACCGCTGACGTACCAGACACGAAACAGCCATGGACTCCACCCCAGGTGGTGGACCAGGGCCTCGGTGAGGACGGCCAGGCCGAACACGGCGACGCCGATCATCCACCACAGCAGATGCCGGGCACCGGGTCGGCGCCGCAGGTGCGCAAAGAGCTGCGCGGTGAACACGACCGCCAGCGCCGCGGTCAGGTAGGGGACGAACTCCACGACGCAAGGATGCCTGTCCGAGCAGCCGACGGCGAATCAGGAAGAGAGAGCTGTTGGCTATTGGCCAGACAGTCTCGTAGCTCACAGCTCACAGCTCACAGCTCACAGCCAGAGCGGGTTGGAGGCCTGGTACTTGGTATTTGGTATTTGGTACGTCCGCCATACTTCGTGCGTGTCTTCTGATTTGGTCCAGGTGCGCTACACGAAGTGGAACGGGGCGTTGCACTGGCACTTCGACATGACCCGGTTGGGAGAGGACGAGTACGGCATCTGGCTGGGGGCGCCGGCGGGGACTGAGCTCCGGCGGGGTGACAGCGACGTCATCAAGGTCTCGCCGGCGTTCGCCGCCCTCATGCCGAGCGGGCTGTGGACGGCGGTGTTCTGGACGGCGGTGTTCAACGAGGTGACACCGGACAGCCCCTTCGGCTACGACGTTTACATCGATGTGTGCACACCGCCGGTCTGGGACGGGGACACGGTCACCGCCATCGACCTCGATCTGGACGTGGTGCGCACCTTCGCCGGGGAGGTGCGCCTCGAAGACGAGGACGAGTTCGTCGAACACGCCGCGTCGATGGAGTACCCGGACCACATCGTCGCCGCAGCGAGAGCAGCAGCCGCCGCCATGGTCACCGCCGTCGAAGCCAACGAGGAGCCCTTCGACGAAGTAGGCCGAGCCTGGCTCGAGATGGCGAGAGCGAGTAGCGAGTAGCGAGTAGCGAGTAGAGGGGCCTACGTAGGGTTTGGGCTCCCCCCTCCCCTGACGGCGCAGCCGTCAGGTACTCCCCCCTTCGGGGGGAGGGACCACAAGAGAGGGGCGGTGCACCCACCTTCGGGGGAGGGACCACAAAGAGGGCGGTGCACCCACCTTCGGGGGAGGGACCACAAACGAAGGGC
>DATKBG010000094.1:0-18223 GCA_035514255.1 Acidimicrobiia bacterium | reverse complement strand
GAGCGACAGGCCGCCGAACGCGATTCGTGGGTGGAGGCCGCTCAGGCGGCGGCTGGAGGCGGCGACGCGGTGCGCGGCCTCAACGGCATCTACCAGTCGGCGCTCGCTGGCCGGGTTGGTCTCCTGGTCGCGGAGGCAACCTATGTCGTCGCTGCCACCGTCGATGACAGTGGACAGATCCACGGCGACGCGCCGGAGACGGGCACCGGTCCCGGGCACGCCGACGACGCGGTCGATTTCATCGCCGCCGAGGTGCTCCGCAAGGGGGGCGACGTCAGGTATGTGGACGAGGGTGCGCTCAGCGACCTGGGCGGCGCCGTCGGGATCCTGAGGTACTGACCGGCTCTGCTGTGCCCTGGAGCCTGAGGCATCGGTGATGGATGCCGCGGCGGATGTGAAACGCGGGCTCACGGCGGTTACGGCTCGAAGCCCTCCTGCTGTTGGACGTGCCGCACATGCGCAACGATGGCCTCGACGTCGGTCGCGCTCAGACCGGGCACCGGCAGCATGGGACCGAAGTCCCAATGATGCTGCTGTACGCCGCGGGTGACCGCCACCTGGAAGGCGATGTCGGGGTGATGTCCGGGCTCGTAGACGATCGATAGGAACGAAGGGCCAGCGTCGGTGCCTCTCAGGTCCACTCCGTGGCATGCCGCGCAGTTCTGGAGGTAGAGGGTCCGGCCCGCTTCCAGGTCCGCATCGGTGGTGGCGCCGGTCGGTGCCGTGTCGGTGGCGCACGCCATCGTCAGTGCTACAACGGCGGCAAGGATCGGTGCCAGCCTCACTGGGATGCCCCGAGGTCGACCCGTCGCAGGAGTTGGGCGTTCATGGCGACGATGATGGTCGAAAGGCTCATGAGTATGGCTCCAATCGCCGGTGCCAGGGTGAAACCGGCCCAGGCGAAGGCGCCAGCGGCGAGCGGTATGGCCACCACGTTGTACCCGGTGGCCCAGACGAGGTTCTGGATCATCTTGACGTAGCCGGCGCGCGAGAGGCGGCGCACCGCGACTACCGCTCGGGGGTCGTCGGAGGCGAGCACGATGCCCGCAGACTCGATGGCCACATCGGTGCCTGCTCCGATGGCGATGCCGACATCCGCTTGGGCGAGGGCCGGGGCATCGTTGACGCCGTCGCCCACCATGGCTACCCGATGTCCGGCGTCCTGGAGGGCGAGCACCTCCCGGTGCTTGTCCTCCGGCAGCACCTCGAACAGGACCCGCGATATTCCCAGGTCCTCTGCCACGGCTCGGGCGACCTGTTCGGCGTCGCCGGTGATGAGGGCGACGTCGATCCCGAGTGCGCGAAGGGATGAGACCGCGGAGCGCGCCTCGTCACGGATCGCATCTTCAAGAGCGATCGCGCCGATCACGGTTCCGCGATCGACGACGTAGACGACGGACGACCCCCGATCCCGCCACTGCCGCGTGTCGTCCCCGATACCGTCGGGGATGCTCAGGTTCCGCTCTCGTAGGAGGGCCGGTCCTCCTACCGACACAACTCGCCCTTCCACGGTGGCGTCGACACCTCGCCCGGGGAGGGCCGTAAAGTCGCGGGCCTCCGGGATATCGATGCCGCGGTCCACCGCGGCCACGATCGCTCGGGCGAGTGGGTGTTCGGACGATGCCTCGACGGCGGCCGCCAGTCGGAGAACCTCGTCGCTCCCCCCGTCGCCGGTCGCTACGACGCCGACCACCCGGTGCTCGCCCCTGGTGAGCGTGCCGGTCTTGTCGAACAGGACGACGTCGACGCTGCGCATTCGCTCCAGTGCGAGGCGGTCCTTGACCAGGATGCCGTGGCGCGCCGCCATCGACGTTGAGATGCTGATCACCAGGGGCACCGCCAGGCCCAGGGCGTGGGGACAGGCGATGACCAGTACCGCCACCGCGCGCACCACCGCCTGGGTAGCAGAGCCGAACACGAGCCATCCGAGCGTGGTGATCGCAGCCGAGCCGATCGCGATGTAGAAGAGCGCCGCCGCCGCCCTGTCGGCGAGCACCTGGGCTCGCGACCGTGAGGTTTGGGCCTGCTCGACCAGCCGACGAATCCCGGCGAGGGCGGTGTCATCACCTACCGCTGAGACCTCGACCTCGATCGCTGAGTCAGTGGCGACGCTGCCGGCGACGACGGGGTCGCCCGAGCCACGGCGTACCGGACGGGACTCTCCGGTGATCATCGATTCGTCGACCGCGGCAGACCCCTGGACCACGGTGCCGTCGGCCGGGATGCGGCCCCCCGGGCGAACCAGGACGGTGTTGCCGACCTCAAGCTCGGCGATGGTCACGAGCTCGGAGCCGGCGTCGGTCTTGCGCTCCGCCTCATCGGGCAGGAGTTCGGCGAGTGCGGTGAGTGCGCCATGCGCCTGCCCGATGGCGCGCATCTCCATCCAGTGCCCGAGCAGCATGATCGTGAGCAGGGCGGCCAGCTCCCACCAGAAGTCGAGGTCGAACCAGCCCAGGCTGGTTACCGACGACGCCAGGAAGGCGACCACGACCGCGGTGGATATGAGCAGCATCATCCCCGGCTGGCGACGCCGCACCTCGCGCACCGCACCCGCGAGGAACGGCGTCCCGCCATACAGGAACACGATGGTGCCAAGCACCGGTCCAACCGCCCCCGAGCCGGGGAAGGGCGGCATGGTGTAACCGAACCACTTCTGGACCATCTCGGAGTAAAGGACGATCGGGATCGTCAACGCGAAGGAGAGCCAGAAGCGGTCGCGAAACATGGCGACCGAGTGGCCGGCGTGAGCATCGGTCGCTGCGCCCCCATGGTCGCGTTCGTCGCCATGGTCGTGGTCGTGGTCCATCCGCGGATTCCAGGTTATCCGGAAGTCATAGGATGTCTCGATGTCGCCGGACGTGCTCGATCCCGCTTTCACCGCTCTCGACGCTGCCGATGCCGCCGTCGAGGAGCTCCACGAAGGGTGTTGCCAACCATTGCGCAGCCCGCGGATGGAGGCCCTGGCCAACACGCTCACACGAGCGCGGGTCGCTCTCGACGGGGTGAACGGAGATGGCGAGCGCGCTATCGGCGTGATCGGACTGTTGGAGGACGCTGGAGCACAGCTCGGCCACCTTCAGGTGGCATGTTGCACGCCCGCCAGGATGAAGCTGTACGCGGAGACGCTGGCGAGCCTTTCGCGGGTGCAACGCGCGGTCACCCGCGAGTTCGGCCTCGAGCACTGAGCGCCGATCCTTCGGGACCCGCTCTCGCCTCAGTCGTCCTCGTAGGCGATCTCGGCGAGGCCGATCCACGACGCCAGCGAACCGATTTCGGTCGCGGGTAGCCTCGGCCTCGTGACCGTTCTCCGCTCCCTGATCCTGTTCGGTGCGGCAGCACTCGCCGAGATCGGCGGTTCCTACCTGGTGTGGCTGGGACTTCGGGAGCGCCGCGGCCTCGCGTTCATCGGACTCGGTATCGCTGCTTCGGGTCTCTACGCGCTCTTCGCAGCCCTTCAGCCCTACCCGCACTTCGGACGAATCCTCGCCGCGTACGGTGGCATCTTCATCGCGGCATCTTTGGTGTGGGGGATGGTGTTCGACGGGTTTCGTCCCGACCGCTATGACTTGACCGGCGCCTCGATATGCCTGATCGGTGTCGCCGTCATCATGTACGCGCCTCGGGGCTGATGGAAACGGTCAGCTCTCCCACCGGACGCTGATCGCCCTCGTCAGCCCGGGCAGGGGCAACGATTCGGCCTCGGCTTCGACTGCCTCACGGGTGTCGGCGGGGAGGCTCGCCCACGGCTCGATGGTCAGCTTCTCGCCGGAACGCCTCCACACACCCATCACTTCGCCGTCCACGACGAGCGCGCCGGGCCATACCCGGGAGGTCCATAGCTCGGGTCGGCGGTTCGCATCGGGGACGAGCAGCTCGCGCTCTGCTCCCTGGAGCAGGTAGAAGGTATCGCCGCTGGGGAGCAGCCGCACCGGGGACGGGGGCTCGGGGTCGGCGAGGAACGACGGCTCGTCCTCGGAGAGGATCCAACCGTCCCCGATCGGCGTGCTCACCGGGAGTAGCTCGCCGGCGAGAGCGTCATAGGTGGCCCGGGCGAGGGTGGGCTTGATACCCGCCCATTGCTGGAACGAGTCAGCCGTGGCCGGCCCGAAGATGTGGAGATGGCGTCGGGCGAGTTCCAGGCGTGCGTCGGCTGGCTCGACATCCGGGGGGTCCACTATCCACAAGAGCGGCCTGTTGGCACCCTCCCACCGGATCAGCACCCGGCCGGTGGGGCCGGCGTAGCGAAAGCTGTTGGCGTTGACCCCCATCGCCTTGCCGGTGGCGTTCTGCTCGCGCTTGTCGTGGCCGATGAAGGCGGCGAGTCGGTCGGCAGTATCGGTGGCGCGTCTCAGCCCCGCCGGGTCGTCGGGTAGCCGCCCCAGCGAGAACACGGCGTGGTCCCTGGCAGCGACCACATAGGTACTGAACCGCGGTCCCCACAGCTGGATGAAGGCAGGGTCTTCCCAGACGTCGGGGCGGGTCCCTTCGACCCGTGCGTATACCGAGAGGACGGCGGCTCGCGGCATGCTGTCCTGGAGACCTGCCCACGCGGCCCGTTCGAGCGAGTGGCGACCACTCGGGAGTCGCTTGTCGAGGTGCGAAGCGCGCCTCCGGTGGGCGAGGATCTGGGTTCTGGAGAGCACCAGCCGAGGTTTGTCGTTCATGGGTAAGCCCTGGTCCGGTCCACTCAGCGGATCATCTCCCCGAGCGCGGCGAAGCGCAGCATGTGGGCCTGCCCGCTGTGCAGGGCGTACTCGTCGATCATCTTGATGAGGGTCGCGCCGAGTGGCCGTCCGTGCCCCCGACCCGGGGCTTCCAGGGTGTCGATGGAGGCGATGGCATGGTCGGCCGCCTCCACTTCGGCGAGGTAGCGGGTGAGGTCCTCGTCGACGGTCTCGGCCGAACCACCCGCGTAGTCGTCGTCCCCGTAGGCGAGCACCTGCTCGCCGCCACCGAGCCCCCAGGCCAGGTAGACGTGCTCCATCTGCGTCATGTGTCGGATGAGGCCGAGGACAGACAGCTCCACTGGTGGCACCGACCACCGGGCCAACCCCTCGGGGTCGAGATCTCGAAGCTTGCGAACGAACTCGTGCCGCTGGTACCGGAGCCAATCCTCCAGCAGGGTGCGCAGGTCCGTGGTCGGCTCGGGCTCGTCTCGCTTCGAGAAGTCGAGGCTGGCGAGCACTTCGTCGTGCGTCACGGCTTCACCGTGACGTCCCACCAGTCGAGCACCCGGGTGGCGTAGAGGGTCAGCCACTTGGAGGGTTCGCCGGCGTCGACGTCGACCTCGAACCAGACCCGCCCCGGGTGCCGCCGCGCCTGTAGCCAGGTGCCGTCGGGCTGGCGGGCGGCTCGGATCATCTCGATGGCTTCGGCCATGCGCGCGTCCGGTTCGCGCCCCTCGAGCAGGGCCGTCTGCCGGAAGTACTCGGCGGCGTTGAGGACGTTGTAGAACCAGCGGAACGGGTAGGCGAAGCGGCCGACCCAGTCTTCGACGGGTTCACCGGTCGACAGGCGGCGGAACAGGTCTCGCTCGAGCAGGTACTCCTCGCCGTCTCGGCGTGCCTCGCGAGTGGCGTCGGTACCGCCGGTGGCGGCATCGTAGTCGAGGAGTCCCTTGAGCGAGTTGAGGGTCGAGTGGAACGACGACCGGGTCGAGCCCTCCACCCAGTCGCAGTTCCAGCCGCCGTCGGTCATGCGGTGCTCGAGGAACCAGTCGATGATCCCGGTGATGTCGGCTCCGAGCCACAGGCCGTTGGAGACGGTGTAGGCGTTGATGCAGCAATCGACCTCGCCGCCCCAGTAGGGCAGGTCGTCGTACTCCCACCGGCTGTTCTGTTCTAGGAGTTCTGCGGTGCGACGGTCCTTGAGCACCTTCGGGTCCATGCCCCACTCACGAAGGAGGTTGAGGGTCGGGGTGGTCGCCGTCCAGGGCTGGCCGGGTTCCTGCGCTTCCGGACCATCGAAGGAGAAGTCGCCCGGGAAGAATGCGCCTCCGGCCCACTGGCCGTCGGAGTCCTGCAGCGCCAGCAGCCGTGCGCCGAAGCCCTCGGTGGCGATCCTGGAGCGGGTGGCCTCCCACACTTCGGGGGCCTCGCCGACGATGTCCCGTTCCACCTGCCACCGCAGGGCCGGGTCGGAGTCGAGGAGCCAGGCCGTCAGATCCATCGTCGCCTTCCGTCGTGGTCGATTCGGTCGGTGACACTACCGGGAGCCGCAGACGGGCTCAGGTCTCAGCCGGTCGTGATCACCACTTTGCCGAGGACGAGACCGTCGCCCAGGTACCGCAGGGCGGCGGCGGTCTCCTCGAGCGGGAAGACCCTGTCGATATGCGTGCGGAGCTCCCCACGGGCAACCCGGTCCCCGATGGTGGCTAGGTCGTCCGTGTTCGGTCGGACCATCAGCACGCCCATCCGACGGCCGCCAGTAGAGAGCAGCCGTCCGAGGGTGACCGCCGACAGCAGTGCTCGGGTTCGTCCGCCGACGATCGAGTATCGGCCACCGGGAGCGAGCGCCCGCCGGATGGCGAACATCGAGCGTTCGCACACGAAGTCGAGGATCAGGTCGTACTTGCCGGAGCGGGTGTAGTCCTCGGCGGTGTAATCGATGACCCGGTCGGCCCCCATCGACCGCATGAACGCCTGCTTGTGGGCGTTGTCGACACCGGTGACCTCCGCCCCCGCGGTCTTGGCCATCTGGATGGCGAGGATCCCGGCACCGCCGCCTGCCCCGTTGATCAGCACGCGGTCCCCGGGAGCGATGCGCTCACGGGTTCCCTGGAGAGCGATCAACCCGGCCTGGGGGAGCGTCGATGCCTCTTCGAAGGAGAGGCTCTCCGGCTTGGGGACGAGCACCGCGGTGTCCTTTACACAGACGTAGTCGGCAAATGCCTTCCCTCCGTGATACATGATGTCGCCGAACACCTCGTCCCCCGGGGCGAAGGCGGTCACCAACGCGCCGACGGCTTCCACCACGCCAGCGACGTCGGTCCCCGGCGTGGGGGTCTTCGGTCGGAGCCACCCGCCGATCCGCGCATAGAACGGCTTGCCGACGAGCGTCTCCCAGTCGGACCGGTTCACCGATGCGGCAACCACCCGGATGAGCACATCGTGGTCGCCGGGGACCGGCTTGTCGACGTTGCTGAGGGTGAGGACGTCGGGCGGTCCGTACTTTGTGTAGGTGATGGCGCGCATCGCTCGCCCTTTCTTCGTCGCCTCGAGCCAGCGAGCGTAGCCACGGCCCCAAGAGGGTCTGGCCTGGCGGCTATCGCAGTTGGCATCGGCGTGGGCGACCCGGCCTGAACAGATCGGTCCAGTGTCAACAGCGGCGGGATGTTTCGGGGTGCATCTGCAGTGGGTATCAGACCGAAGAACCCCGGGCGGATACCGAATGCCGTCCAAGGAGGAATCATGGAATCCAATAACACAGCTGCCGTCCTCAAGGACCTCATCGAAACTCTGGAGGATGGCCGGAAGGGCTTCGAAGAGGCCGCCGAATCCATTGAAGCGAGCGATCATCCCGGCCTGGCCGTCGATTTGCGCCGGTTCTCGCAGGAGCGAGCCGAGTTCTCCAGCGAACTGCGCGGACTGGCGGGCAGCCACGGCATCGAGATCGATGAAGAAGGCTCCATGGCCGGGAGCCTTCACCGCGGATGGATGAGCCTCAAGGCCGCCGTGACCGGCGACGATCCGAAGGCCGTTCTGGGCGCTGCCGAGACGGGAGAGGATCACGCCGTCTCCGAGTACAAGGAGGCGCTGGAGGCGGACGATCTGCCGGCCGACGTACGCTCGGTTATCGAGCGTCAGGCGGAGGCGGTCCGTAGCGCCCACGACGAAGTGAAGGCGCTCCGCGACTCGAAGTAACGACCGGGGCCCCGCTTGCGCTTCACACCGAGCGCAAGCGGGGCCTTTCGCGTACAGGTGAATCGGCCGTTATGGCCTGGTTACCACGACCTTGAGGGCGCCGGTGTTAGCCGCGTCGGCGAACACGTCGTAGGCCTCCATGAACCGATCCATGGTGAAACGGTGGGTGATGAAGGCGCTCGGATCGATGAGGCCACCCTCGATGAGCCGGAGCAGGGTCGGGATGGAATAGGTGTCAACCAGACCGGTGGTGATGGTCACGTCGCGGATCCACAGGTTCTCGAGGTGAAGGGTCGCCGGCTCACCGAACACGCCGACGACGGCTACTCGCCCAACGGGGCGGACCAGTCGGGCGCACAGCTCGAATGTCTCGGGGATACCCACGGCCTCGATGGCCACATCGGCGCCGAGCCCGTCGGTCAGTTCCATCACCCGGTCGACGGCACTGTCGCCGGGCTCGATCGCCTCGTGCGCCCCGAAGGCGAGCGCCGCCTGGCGTCGCGGCTCGGCGGGGTCGATGGCGATGATCCTGGCGGGGCTGTAAAGGCGAGCGCCGAGGATCGCAGCCAACCCGATAGGGCCTACCCCGACAACGGCGACCGTGTCGCCAGGCTTCACCGACCCGTTGAGTACCCCGACTTCGTACCCGGTGGGCAGGATGTCGGAGAGGAAAAGGACGCTCTCGTCGGTTACCCCCTCCGGGATCGGGTGCGTCGAGGTGTCGGCGAACGGGATGCGGGCGTACTCCGCCTGGACACCATCGATCGTGTGTCCGAGGATCCACCCGCCGCCGCCCTGGCACTGCCCGTACCGAGCCGCGGCGCAGAAGCAGCAGCGGCCGCAGGCACTGATGCATGACAGGAGGACTCGATCGCCCGGGCGGGCGGTCTGGACTCCAGGACCCACTTCTTCGATGGTGCCGAGCGCCTCGTGACCGAGGATCCTTCCGTCGGTGACCGTGGGCACGTCGCCCTTGAGGATGTGGAGGTCGGTGCCGCAGATGGTGACGGCGTCGATGCGCACGAGGGCATCGGTGGGATCGATCACCTTGGGATCGGCCGCATCCTCCCATGCCTTTTTTCCGTTTCCTTGATAGACGACGGCCTTCATATGGGGCTCCTTGGTGAGACTCAGGCCCACCGTACGAAGCACCAGGGCTGAGCGACAGGGCCATTCGACCCAAGCCGCCAAGAGGGCGGATTCGATCGTCGGGCTTCCCTCGGCAAGGTTTGTGGGCGCGAGACGCGGGGTATCCGTCCCGCACCCGACGACAAGGAGCGACACGGTGAAGGACTCGCAGATCAACGAACTGCTGTATCAGGCTCTCGAGACCGAGTTGGGGGGCGTGGAGATCTATCGAATGGCCATCAGCTGTGCGATCAACGATGACCTCAAGGAGGAGTGGAAGAAGTACCTCTCCGAGACCGAGGAGCATGTTCGGATCGTCAAGCAGGTCTTCGCCGATCTCGACCTCGACCCCGAGGTGGAGACGCCCGGGCGACAGGTGGTGCGTCACAAGGGTCAGGCTCTGCTGGGGGCTATGGAGATGGCCGCGGACTCAGGCGACACGATCGCAGCGCAGCTCGTGGCCGCCGAGTGTGTCGTCGAGGCCGAGACCAAGGACCACGCCAATTGGGAGCTGATCGGTCGGGTCGCCGATGCGGCGACCGGCGACCTGGGGAAGACTCTGACCGATGCCTACGAACAGGTCGAGGAGGAGGAGGACATGCACCTCTACCACACCATGGGCTGGGCCCGCGAGCTGTGGATCGAGTCCCTCGGCCTGCCGGCGGTGCTTCCGCCACCCGAAGAGGAGAAGGAGGTCACCACGGCGATCGGGGCCTCGCGAGCAGAACAGTCGCGAGAAGACTCCCTCTGAGTCAGGCCCGACGGCCGAGCGCCGGTGAGGCTGCGTCCCTCGACTCGCCTAGGGACAGGATCGTGAACTCGTGCCCGCGAAGGCAGGCACCGGTCGGGTGTGCGCCTCGGCCGCGGTCACGGCGGCACCGTTCTCTTCGATGTCGGCGATAAGCCACTCCAGCTCGGAGATCTCCCGCCGCTGCGCTTCGGCGATCTCGACCGCCAGCTCGCACACCCTGACATCCTCGAGCCTGGACCGTTCCGACGTCAGGATGGCGATCGAGTGGTGCGGAATCATCGCTCTCATGTATGACGCGTCTTGAACCGTCGTTTGACTGCGCACCAGCCATGTGCCGACTCCAAACAGGATGAGGCTCGTTGCCACGATCGCGACGTTGACGAGCCGGTTCTTGTACATGCCCAACATGAAGCCCAGCATGATCAGCGCCATTGTCGACCCCATCAGCAGCGTCATGAACAGACGGGTCTCGCTCCAACGCACGTGCGCCAGATCGAAGGTGTTCAGGTACGTGACGCCATACATGAACACCATCGAGGTGGCGATCATCGCTCCGAAGCGAAGGTACGACATGCCCCCACTCCCTTCGGAGGGGTCGTGGTGAGCGGTCGAAGTCTCCCTGATCCCCGTTGTTTGATCCGGTTGTGGCATGAGTCACCCCATATTCGGTCGCGTCCGTCTCTCGTCGCGGCATACCCGAGCGGTTCTTCCGCCAAACGAACCTACCTTGACCGAGTGGCCCGTCGGACGGGGGGGGGTGACGGCTCGGACGCTGGTACGGCGAGGGTGGCGCCCGCTGCTTGCGACCCGGTGTCGGCACGGGCCCGCTGACCCAATGAGCACCCGGCGAGCTCCGCATCGGCTAGTGCGACGCCATGGGCCGAACGCCTCTACCCGGCGGACACGGGAATCTTGGATGATTCGCTTTATGAAACTCAGAATGTTGCCGCTTGTCGGCCTCCTCCTAGCGATGGTGCTGTCAGGGTGTGGAGCGGAGGGTGGTGCATCCACCACAAGCAGCGCGCTCGCCACGACCAGCACCACGGGTCCGGTGACCACGCCCACCACCCCACCCGACGATGTCGGGCTGGCGGTCTACTTCTTTCTCGGACCGGTGGATGGTTCGAGGGACGCTTCTCTGGTGCCCGTGTATCGGGCACTGTCGGCCGACGGCGATCCGATCGGCGCCGCGATGGAGGCGCTACTCGTGGGCCCAACCGATGACGAATTGGCAGGCATCCCGGCGATCACCTCAGCGATACCGGCTGGGACCACCGTCCTCAGCGTGGAGGTGGCGGGCACCCTGGCGAGGGTCGACCTCAGCGCCGAGTTCGACGACGGCGGCGGTTCCGCATCCATGTTCGCCCGGCTGGCTCAGGTGGTCTACACCGCCACCAGGGTCGACGGGGTCGATCGAGTCGAGTTTCTGATCGAAGGCCAGACAGTCGAGGTCTTCTCCTCAGAAGGAATCGAACTCGACGGTCCTCAGAGCCGCGCCGACTACTACGACCAACTCCCGGCGGTCTTCGTCGACGAACCCGCCTGGGGAGAGCCTGTCGTGAGTCCGCTCGTGGTCAGGGGGCTGAGCAACGTCTTCGAGGCCGTTTCTCAGGTGATGCTGACCGACGACGACGGACTTCCTCTCTTCGAAGGCACGGTGATGGCGACCTGTGGCACCGGCTGCTGGGGTGAGTGGGAGATCGAGATTCCGTTCGCCGTCGACCGGGAGCAGTTCGGAGCTCTCATCGTATGGGTGTTCTCCGCCCAGGATGGCAGCAGAGTGGACGTCCGGGAGTATGCGATTCGGCTTCGCTGAGCGTCCTACCCTGGCTGCATTAGGCCGGGACCCGAGGAGGACCGATGCGAGGAGCCGTCCAGCACGCACCGGGTGACGTACGGATCGAGCAACGCGACGCTCCCACCATCGTCGAACCCACCGACGCCATCATCCGGCTGTCCGCGGCGTGCATCTGTGGGTCCGACCTGTGGCTGTATCGCGGCATTCAGGTTGTGGACGGGCCGATCCCTCTGGGCCACGAGTACGCAGGGATCGTCGAAGAGGTCGGCACAGATGTCCGCACCATCCGACCGGGCCAGTTCGTCGTCGGCTCGTTCTTCGCCTCCGACAACACCTGCGAGATCTGCCGCTCCGGTTACCAGACGGGATGCGTCAACCGGCAGCCGGTCGGCGCTGGCGGGACACAAGCCGAGCTCGCCCGGATTCCGCTCGCCGACGGCACCCTGGTGGCGACCCCTGAAGTGCCGCCACCGGAACTGGTCCCGAGCTTCCTCGCCGCCTCGGACGTGCTCGGGACCGGGTGGTTCGGCGCGGTCGCTGCGGAGGCCGGGCCGGGCAAGACCGTCGTTGTCGTCGGTGATGGGGCGGTGGGTCTCCTCGCCGTGCTCGCCGCCAGCCGGCTCGGCGCAGAGCGGATCATCGCGATGAGCCGCCACGAGCCCCGGCAGCGACTCGCTCGCGAGTTCGGCGCCACCGATATCGTCGAAGAGCGCGGCGATGACGGCGTCGCCCGGGTCAAGGACCTCACCGACGGCCTGGGTGCCCACTCGGTCGTCGAGGCGGTCGGCACCCAGGAGGCGATGACCCAGGCGATTGGCTCTACGCGAGCCGGGGGTCATGTCAGCTATGTCGGCGTGCCTCATGACGTGCGCCTCTCCGGCGCCCGGCTGTTCTCCACCCTGGTCCACCTGCACGGCGGTCCGGCTCCGGTCCGTCGTTTCCTCCCCGACTTGATGGACCTCATCTGGAACCGCGAGATCGATCCCGGGAAGGTGTTCGACCTGGCCCTGCCGCTCGACGAAGTGGCTGAGGGCTACAAGGCCATGGACGAGCGGCGGGCCATCAAGACGCTGCTGACGATCTGAACCATGACCGACGAGCCGGTGCTCCCTGCATCGATCGGCAAGGTCGCACCCCCTGAGCGCTCGGAGCGTGAGTTGCTCGACATCCTTGGCGTTGGCCCAAACGCCATCCGTATCCTGCGTTAAGAATCGGGCTCTCGGACTTGCGTACGGTCGCCCTTGCTGCCTACTATCTCAGTACTGCCAAAAGTAGCAGTGCTGCCCCGGACCCCGGCGGCCGTTCCACCTAGTTGGAAGGCCCCGAAATGTCCGTACAGACCGCTTCTCCCCCCACACTTGCCCCGTTCGACCCGTTCGTCGTGACTCCGAAACTCGACGGCGACGTTCTCACGATCGCCCTCGTCGGTGAACTCGACATTGCAACCGTCCACCTCCTCGAGGAGGCTCAGCGCTCCGAGGCAGGCAGGTACCGGACCCTTCGTTACGAATTGGCCGGCCTCGGCTTCATGGACTCAGCTGGCCTGCGGGCACTCCTCGCACCCGCCAGCCACGTTCCCATCAGCCAGATATCGATCACCGACCCAGCACCCATCGTCCGGCGCCTGCTCGAGATCAGGGGTGTCCAGGGCATGATCGCCGCATGATCATGAAAGGGCCGACCGGACTGGCGATCTCTGAGAGCGAGGTCTCCGAGAGCGAGGTGGCGAGCGAACGGCGCCTCTCAGATCTCCTGAGTGAGTTCGCCCGGACCCTGTTGACGGACTTTCCGATTCAGGGGATCCTCGACCACCTCGTAGTCCGGATCGCCGAGGTCCTGCCCATCGGGTCGGTTGGTGTCACCCTCATCTCCGATGAAGGCGAAGCCCGTCACGTTGCCGCCTCCGACGAGTCCGCCTTGCGTTTCGTGAAGCTGCAGACCGAACTCGGGGAAGGGCCGTGTCTGACGGCTCATCGCACGGGCGAAACCGTGGTCGTGCCTGACCTGCGGTCCGACGACCGCTTCCCCGAGTTTTCCCGCCGGGCCCTCGAAGAGGGTCTGAGGGCCGTGTTCAGCTTCCCCCTGCAAGTCGAGGGTCATCAACTCGGCGCGCTCGATCTCTACCGGCAGACCGCCGGGCCGATGGATGCCGAAGCGATGGAGACGGCCCAGACGCTGGCCGACGTGACCACCGCCTACCTGCTCAACGCGGAGACGCGTGCCGATCTCGAAGCTTCCTCGGAGCGGGCGCACCACAACTCTCTCCATGACCCCCTCACCGGTCTCCCCAATCGCACGCTGTTCGTGCAACGCCTCGACCACGCCATGTTGCGGGCTCGCCGTTCGGAGAAGCTGGTGGCCGTGTTCTTTGCAGATCTGGATCAGTTCAAGGCGGTCAATGACACGTTCGGACATCAGGTGGGCGACGAACTATTGATCGCCGTTGCCGACCGGCTCAGTGATGAGATGCGCCCTGGAGACACCCTTGCCCGCCTGTCGGGTGACGAGTTCGTGATCCTCTGTGAGGACCTCGACGATGTCCCCGCGGTCGAACCGCTGGCAGCGCGGATCGCAGCGGCGCTGGCCGAGCCATTCATCCTCTCCGACTCCGAGATCACCGTGCGAGCCAGCGTCGGCATCGCGTTCGCCGGTTTCGGCGACGACGTGCCAGAGCGCGTGCTGGAGGAAGCCGATGCCGCGATGTACCAGGTGAAGCGGGGCGGCGGCGGCCGCCACGCCGTGATCGATCTGCGCGAGCATCGAAGCGCCAACCATCGGGCTCGCCTGAATCGCGACTTACGAGGTGCCCTGCGGCGTGAGGAGCTCAGCGTGCAATTCCAGCCCGTCGTGGCCACGAGCAGTGGCCAAGTCGTCGGAGCCGAAGCTCTCCTCCGATGGGACCACCCCGCCTATGGTCCCGTGGATCCGGCGGTCCTGATTCCATTGGCGGAGCAGTCGGGCGCGATCATCGACATCGGACGGTGGGTCCTCGAGAGAGCGTGTATCGACGGCCTGCGCTGGCTGGACAAGGGTCTCCTCCCTGCCTTCGGGATCTCCGTGAACGTCTCGGTTCGCCAACTCATGGCGACCGAGTACGTCGCCTCGGTGGCCTCCGTCTTGCGCGACACCGGGATCGACCCGGGCCACGTCACGCTGGAGCTGACCGAGAGCGTGCTCGTGCACGACGAGGACCGAGCCCTCTCGGTTCTTCGGGCGTTGAAACGCCTCGGCGTCAATATCGCCGTCGACGACTTCGGGACGGGTCTTTCCTCGCTCAGTCGCCTCAAGCAGTTCCCGGTGGACATCGTCAAGATCGACCGCGAGTTCGTGATCGGCCTCGAAGGCAACCTCGCCAGCCGCCTCATCGTGGGCGCAGTCGTCGGACTGGCGCATGGGCTGGAGATGAAGGTCGTGGCGGAAGGTATCGAGACCGTGGGTCAGCGCGACGAGGTGGCGGAGCTCGGATGCGACTTCAGCCAGGGCTTCTACTTCGCTAGACCCCAACCTGCCGATGCAATCGAAGCTTTGCTGTCCATTTCGGGACCGCTCCCGCGCCTCCGCTCCCTACCCGGGCTGGACCCGCACCGAGCGACGCCTGCCGGAAACCCGAGCGGCGCGTCCGCGGCCAGCGGCACGCGCTCGGCAGAGCGCACCTGATGTCGTTCGCCTCTGAGGGCTCCACCCTGCTCTCGTGGTGGGACGCATGAGCGATAACACCGACCGGGTTGCGCGCGTGGCGTCGGTGTTCGCCCGCCATCGGCGCGCCCGTGGCACACCCTGCTCGGCGAGCGCTGATGTCCTCCAGATCGCTTCAGTCGGTGTGGCCTTGATGAGCGCTCGCCACAACGGCCCGGTCTGCAATTCAGACGAGCGCTCTTTCGCTCTCGACGAGCTGCAGTTCTCGCTGGGGGAGGGGCCGAGCCTCGACGCCTTCGCCCAGCATGAAGCGATCGTCGCCCCAGAACTCGGAAACGGCCAACTGGGTCGATGGCCCGCGTTCACCGCGTCTGCTCTGGAGCACGGCACCCATGGGATTTTCGCCTTACCGTTGAACGCCGGCACGAAGTGCATTGGCGTGCTGACTCTTTACCGAGATGTGGCCGGGGCGTTGTCCCCCGAACAGCAAGCTGACAGCCTGGTGGTGGCCGACGCGGTGGCCGCGTCGATAATGGAGAGCCAGTCAAGCAACGAAACGGACGTGTTGGCGGTCGAGTTGGGCGACCCGGCCAGCCATCGCGCCGAGGTCCACCAGGCGTCAGGGATGGTTGCCGTGCAATTGGGAGTACCGGTCACCGATGCCGAGGTCCGGCTGCGGGCCCACGCCTATGCCGCGGACCGTTCCGTGGTCGACATCGCCCGGGACATCGTCGAACGGCGTCTGCGACTCATCGGCGACGGTCCGATTCCGACATCGGGGAGCGGTGGGTATGATACTGGGTGAGCCGGGAGGAAGGACAATGCCACCACCGCAGGACGAGACACGACGGGAAGCTCAGATTGCAGACACCTTCGTCAAGATCGTGGACTCTCTCGTCGACGAGTTCGACATCATCGACATGTTGACGGGCCTCACCGTCGGCTGTGTCGACCTCGGCCTGGCGACGGCATCCGGGATACTCCTCGCTGACGAGGACGGCAAGCTGCGTGTCATGGCAGCGTCGAACGAGGCAGCGAAGCTCCTCGAGCTATTTCAGCTCCAAAACGACGAGGGACCTTGTCTCGAGGCGTTCGCCACCGGTGTACCCGTGGTGCATCCGGATCTCACCACCGCATTCGATCGCTGGCCCATCTTCGCCCCCGAGGCGGTGAGAGCCGGCTTTCGCTCGGTGCAGGCGTTCCCGCTGCGAATGCGGTCAGTGGCGTTGGGCGCGATGAATCTCTTCTCCTCGGGGACTCAGGCCCCCGACGAACAGGCGGGGCACCTCGCTCAGACGCTGGCCGACGTTGCGAGTGTCGCCATCCTCCAGGACCAGGTGGTCCGCGAGTCCGACGTACGGGCTGGCCAACTGCAGCATGCTCTCGATAGCCGGGTGGCGATTGAACAGGCCAAGGGGATGCTGGCAGAACGGGCGAACCTCGAGATGGATGAGGCGTTCACCTCGCTGAGGAACCACGCCCGTTCTACCCAGACCCTTCTCACCACGATCGCAACCCAGGTCGTGGACGGCACCCTGGAAATCGACGAGATTGTCGCCGCCAATCGGTGAGTGATCGACTTTCGGCCGGGGTGCACTTGGATGCCCTCGGTGCCGGGGGGCACACTCTCTGACTCATGAGTCACGAAGAAGGGTACGAGCGGGCCGCCGCGGTGGTCCGCAATTGCGAGACCCCAGCAGGGTTCGTCGCCTCCCCGACCTCGCTCACCAACTACAACCGGGTGTGGAGTCGGGACGGGGCGATCATCAGCCTCGCCGCCCTGATGACCGGCGAGGACGACCTGGTCGACTGCGCCCGCCGGACGTTCGAGACCCTTGCCGAGTATCAGGGTCCCCACGGAGAGATCCCCAGCAATGTCGACGTCGAGACCCAGCGGGTGAGCTACGGGGGGACCGCTGGCCGGGTGGACGCCAACCTCTGGTTCATCATCGGGTCCTGCGAGTACTGGCGGGCGACGGGGAACGACGACTTCATCGAAACCATGCTTCCCGCCCTCGAGCGGGCACGATTTCTCCTCGGAGCATGGGAGTTCAACACGCGGGGCCTCCTGTATGTCCCCCTCACCGGCGACTGGTCTGACGAGTATCTGCAGCACGGCTACGTGCTCTACGACCAGGCGCTCTACCTCCAGGCCCTGACCTCACTCGGCGCCGTGCACTCGCACGTCCACGACTCTGAGGACCACGCGCTGATCGAGAAGATCGGCCGTCTCCGGCACCTCATCCGGGCCAACTACTGGTTCGATCAAGACGCCGAGCCAACCGAGGACACCTACCACGAGGCGATGTTCCGCAAGGGTCGGGAGGCGGCCTCCAAGCGTGACGGCCGCTATTGGATGCCCTACTTCGCTCCTACGGGATACGGCTACCGCTTCGACGGATTCGCCAACGTACTCGTCTCGTTGATCGGCATCGCCGACGACGAAGCCGCTGACGCGGTCGACGAGTACGTGGACGGTCTGCTCGATCCCGACATGCCGGTGATGCCTGCCTTCCATCCCGCGATCGATCCCGTCGACGAGGATTGGGAAGACCTCCAGATGACGTTCTCGTACGAGTTCCGCAACCGGCCGTACGAGTATCACAACGGCGGCCTGTGGCCGATGATCTCCGGCTTCCATGTCGCCTCCCTCGCCGGGCGTGGCAAGGGGGACCGGGCGCAAGAGATCCTCGACGGGATCCACAAGGCCAACGCCCTCCCCGTCGGCGACGAAGACTCTTGGGGATTCCCCGAGTACGTGCATGGGCAACGGCACGTCGGAGGCGGAACCCCACTCCAGGGATGGAGCGCCTCGGCGGCGGTCATGGGGAAGCACGCCCTCGACGGTCAGACCGTGTTCCGGATCAACACCCCGACCTGATACTTGACAAACCACGCCAGGGGCTGTTACCTGCTGGTGTGACCCCGCGGCGCTCCCCCAGGCGAGCCCAGCGGAGGAGGGCCTCCGTTCTGGCGACCGCTGTCGTCACGCTTCTGCTGGTGTTCCCGGTCACCTCTGGTGCGTCTCCGACCAGCATCGGACTGGGG
>DATKBG010000093.1:0-4193 GCA_035514255.1 Acidimicrobiia bacterium | reverse complement strand
TAGCGAGTAGCGAGTAGCGAGTAGCGAGTAGCGAGTAGCGAGAAAGTACTTGGTACCTGGTACCTGGTACCAAGTACTGCGGCACTCAACCGATCGCGTCGAACTCTTTCAACAACGCTTTCACACGCTCTTTGATCTCGTCCCTGATGGGGCGGATGTCTTCGAGGGGGAGACCCGAGGGGTCGGCCAGTTCCCAGTCGCGGTAGACGACGCCGGAAAAGTAGGGACACTCGTCTCCGCAGCCCATGGTGACCACCACGTCGGCGTCGCGGATGATGTCGTCAGTCCACTTCGCTGGCATCGCCGCCGACATGTCGATGCCCACCTCGAGCATGGCTGCGACCGCACCGGGGTTGACCTCTGTGCCCGGATCCGACCCGCCGGAGAACACCTCCACCCGGTCGCCGCCCAACTCGCGAGCAAACGCCGCCGCCATCTGCGACCGCCCCGCGTTGTGGACACACAGAAACACGATGCTCGGCCTGTCGGTCACATTTGCGATTCTCCCACAGGTCACGAAGCGCTCTGGCTGTGAGCTGTTGGCTGTGAGCTTCTCGGGCTGTCAGCTCCAGATTGCCACGAACAGCGGTGCCAGCGCGATCGCTGGCAACATATTCGCCACCCTGACCTGCTTGAGCTCGAGGAGGCGCAGCGCAATGCCGAGCAGCAGGATCCCTCCGGCCGTTGCCAGGGCATCGATCATCGGGTCGGTGAGCACGCCGTCGAGCGCTCCTCCGGCCGCGGCGATGCCGCCCTGGATGACGGCGACGGTGACCGCCGCCAGTGCGACGCCCCACCCGTAGACGGCGGCAAAGGCGATCGAGGCGAATCCGTCGAGCGCCGCCTTCACCAGCAGCATCTCGTGATCCCCGAGCCCGTCGCGGATGGATCCGACGATGGTGAGCGGTCCCACACAGAACACCAGGGAGGCGAGGACGAAGCCTTCGCTGAACTTCCTCTGGCCGCCTCCGGAAACGTCCTCGGACGAGACCCGTGATTGGAGGAACCGTCCGAAGCGCTCCAATCCCTGTTCGATCCGCAGGCTCTCTCCCAGGAGCACGCCGACGAGGACGGCGGCTATGACAAGCGGGAACTCGCCCGTGGCCATCACCTCGCGGATCCCGAGCGCGGCCGTGATGAGGCCGAGCGTCGCCATGAGGGTGGTGCGGAAACGCTCGGGGAAGCGACTGCCGGCGACGGCTCCGATGGCAGCGCCGACGAGCACGGTGAGGACGTTGACCAGGGTGCCGATCGGGAGGCTCATCGCCGCTCCAGGGCCGACGCCGCCTCGAAGCGCACCCGGAAGTCCTCGTCGACGGCGGCGAGGATCATGGTCTCCTCGCTCGGGCCGATGCCGAGGGCGGCGATCGCCTTGACCGCACGCCAGCGGGTCCAGGCGTCGGCGTCGAAGGCGGCCTCCTCGAAGAGGGGTCGGTAGGCGTCGTCCTCGCGGTCGGCTGCGGCATCTACGGCGGCGCGTCGGACCATCCGGGTGGTATCGCGGTACCCGGTGACGATGGCCGCGCTGGCCACGGCCTCATCACCGGACAGGGCAAGGGTGACCACGGCTGCTCGACGCCGCCTCGGCTCCGACGAGGCGAGCGCCTCGACCAGGGTCTGCTGTTGCGGCTGGTCGTCGGGGTCCATGAGGTGCAGGTCTTCGGCCCGAATGGGCGTCGTGTGACGGCGCCCCGCCTCCTCGAGCAGCTCCTCCCGGGTGCGAACCGGGGGAGCACCTTCGGCTCCGACCCAGAACAGCTCGGTGACCCGTTCGAGGACGTCGTCGAGTCGCTCCTCCCAATCCGCCGACGGGCGCAGCCCGACAGTGACGAAGTCGCCGGCCACCATCACGTCCGACACGTCGTCGTCGTCCATGAGGGCGCGGACCCGCTCGTCCTCGACATCCTCGCCCCGGCGGTGCCAGACACCGGGGGCGGGTATGCCACCGACACTGAACTTGATCTTGCGGGGATGCGGCGTCTGCTCGGGTCGAACCGGTCCGGAGAACGCCCTTTGGAACAGGGTCGTCGTGCTCGCTGGCTCCCCGGTCACGGCCAGGGTGTATCGGCCGTTGCTGATCCCGTGCACCAGGGTGAGGCCGTGGCCGAGATCGTGCGCCCACGATCCTTCGGAGAGGTGCGGCGTGACCAGGTCGCTGAGCCGCCTGGCGTCGTCCTCATCCCACGGAGCATGTGAGAAGAACCGCTTGAGCGCCGACTTCAGCGCGACGACCCCTTCGAACGGAAGGTGGATCGCCACCGTCTCAGTGAGGTGCGCCGACGCGTCGGCAACCAACTCCAGTTCGGCAACAGCAGCGCGGCTTTCGGTTCCAGCAGACACCACGGCATGTTGGCAGATAGCTCACAGCTCACAGCTGACAGCTGTGAGCCAGAAGCTCATAGCCAACAGCTCACAGCCAGAACGTGTACCAAGTACCAAGTACTAAGTACTCCTGCTCTTGTCTGGCTGTTGACTGTGAGCTGTGAGCTCTCGGCCCCTGGCTGTTGGCGACCCTTGGTGCTTGGTGCCCGGCTCCTCGCGTCGGGTTTAGGCTGCGGTCCTCATGGAACGCAAGACCGCTTTCTCCGGCCTGCAGCCAACGGGCAACATCCACATAGGCAACTACCTGGGTGCCTTGCGCAACTGGGTGCGGCTTCAGGAGGACTACGACTGCGTCTATTGCATCGTCGATCTCCACGCCATCACGCAGGACTACGACACCAGCGCCTTCGCCAAGGAGCGCCAGGAGGCCGCCAAGGTCCTGATCGCCTGTGGCGTCGACCCCGAGCGATCGCTCTTCTACTACCAGAGCCAGGTGCCCCAGCACACCGAGCTGGCCTGGATCCTCGGCACCATCACCGGAACCGGTCAGCTCAGCCGCATGACCCAGTACAAGGACAAGGCAGACAGCTCTGGCTCCAATCTGGGCCTGTTCGCCTACCCGGTCCTCATGGCCGCCGACATTCTCCTGTACCGGGCTCACGCGGTGCCGGTCGGAGATGATCAGAAGCAGCATCTGGAGTTGACCCGCGACCTCGCCGAGCGCTTCAACCACCGCTTTGGTGACGAGTTCCCGATCCCCGAGCCGATCATCCCCGAGGTCGGGGCTCGGATCATGTCGCTCCAGGACCCCACCAGGAAGATGTCGAAGTCGGACCTGGACGAGTCGAGCCGCGTCCTCGTACTCGACAGCCCGGACGAGGTTCGCGCCAAGCTGAAGCGGGCCGTCACCGACTCGGAGACCGAGGTCCGGTTGGACTGGGAGAACAAGCCCGGCATATCCAACCTGCTCGAGATCATGTCGCTGTTCACCGGCAGGCCGATCGCCGACCTCGAGACCGAGTTCGCGACCGGTGGGTACGGCACCTTCAAGGACGCGGTCGCCGAGGCGGTCATCGAGGGCCTGGCACCGATTCGCGCCCGTCACCGGGATCTCGCCGACGCTGATGTCGATCGGATCATGCAGCGCGGCGCCCTCGACGCCCGCACCCGAGCCGAGGGCTTCCAACAGCGGGTGCGCAAACTCGTCGGTCTCTGACCGGCACCATTCTCTACGCATCACGGTTCTGAAGCCCCCTGGCACGTCCCGACCAGTGGTAGAGATCGCTCGCCTCACTACATTTCGCTGGAGAAGGCGAGGTGCCATGGTTGATTGGCGAGACGAGGATCCCGGTCTCCCGATCAAACTCGGCCCCGTCTCCAACGGCGAGTTTCTGCCGGAGCCGCTCTCGCCGACCGTCACCGAGGCGATGCGCGCCGCGCGGGAGCAGTGCGATCGGGCTGCCGACCGGCTCAACATCGACCGTCGCGAGTTTCTCAAGATGGCGGCCGCGTCCGCGATCACCCTCTACTTCCTCGACCGTTTCACATCACGAGCCGAAGCGCACCCAGGCGGTCGGTTCGTGATTCCCCGCGATGCCCTCTGGGAGCCGGCGGCAGCAGAAGTCCGGCTTTCCGGTGACGAGTTCATCATGGACGTGCAGGGTCATCTATTGGAGTACGACCTGAATCCGGCGACCAGAGGCAGGCGCTTCTGGGGAAGCCAGTTTCCCCAGATGAACTGCGGCGACGACGACCCTCGGGCCTGTTTCTCGATGACGCATTTCATGGAGGAGATGTTCCTGCGGTCCGACACGTCGATGGCCGTGGTATCCGCCCTGCCTATCCACCCGGAAGGGAGTCCGCTGCCCATC
>DATKBG010000092.1:0-2378 GCA_035514255.1 Acidimicrobiia bacterium | reverse complement strand
GGCGAGCCGAACTGGTATGTGAGCGGATTAGTCGTGGGATCAGAGGGGGCTCCCGGCCCCGAATCGCGGAGAGACAGCGCCACCAGTGCGCCGCTCATCGACGACTGACTCGTGGTGTAAGACCCGTCTGGCGCAACTCCTGCTGCAGAACCGCATCCGGCCTCGGCGAAGGGTGAATCGACATCGTCGAGTCACGATGACCGACCGACAAAGCTCTGAGCAGCCTGAGCCCTCTCGGGCACCACCTGCGGTCGGCCCGGTGGGGACTCTGCGCTCGCCTCGGGAGGATCGACGGTTCCCGCCCCGGTGGATCGCCCCGGGGTCCACACTTGACCTGGGGCAGCGCCCCCGCGTAATGTCATCCTGTCCGGTCAGGTTGCTGCGGAGGAGCGGATGAGGACAGTCATCGTGACGGGGGCGACGAAGGGAATCGGCTGGGCCGCGGCCCTCGCTCTCGGCGATGCCGGCTGGTGGGTTCTCGGGAGCGGCCGCGACGACGCCGACGGCAAGGATCTGTCACGCGAACTGGAACACCGGTCCGGCGGGCTCTACGTCGGTGGTGACATCACCGAGCCTGGGGTGGCCGAGAACCTGGTGGAGAGGGTTCTCACCGAATCGAACCGCCTCGACGCCTTGGTCAACAACGCCGGCATCCACCATGTCGCCAAGGTGGCCGACACGGATCCCGCGGTTTACGACCGCATCATGGACGTCAACCTGCGAGCGGCTTTCCTCATGGCGCGGGCGGCGATTCCGCAGATGCGAGAGCAGGGTGGGGGAACGATCATCAACGTCTCCAGTGAGGCGGGCCTCGTCGGGTTCCCCGACCAGATGGCCTACAACATCTCCAAGGCCGGCCTGATCATGCTCACCAAGTCGATTGTCGCCGACTATGGCGCCGATGGCATTCGCTCCGTGACCGTGTGCCCGGGGACCACTCTCACCCCGTTGGTACAAGGGATCATCGACCAGGCACCCGATCCGGATGATTTGGCTCGTCAGATGGCCGCGAGGCGTCCTGCCGGCCGGCTGGGCAAGCCGGAGGAGATCGCCGCCGCCGTCGTTTTCTCTCTGAGCGACGAGGCGGCGTTCATGACCGGGAGCGAGATCGTTATCGACGGCGGCAACGTCGCTGTGACCTGAGCCCCGGACAGGAGACGCAATGTTCCCCCGTATCCTCTCGTTGCCCCAGGTGGTGACATGGTGAACCGGCCACTAAGGGTGCTGTTGGTCGGTGGCGGCCGTGCCGGGTTGGTTCACGGGAAGAACTTCGCTGCCGGCGTCCGGGGGGGCCGACTGGTCGGGGTGGCCGATCCAGACCCGGCGGCCTTGGACCGGGCGGTGAAGGAGCTCGAGTGCGACCTTGCTTTCTCCGATCCCAATCGGGCCGTCGTCGACCATCGGATTGACGCCGTGGTCATCGCCTCGCCTACGTTCACCCACGCAGAGCTGGCGAAGTCAGCACTTGCCGCGGGCAAGCACGTTCTCTGCGAGAAGCCGCTCGCCAGCTCCCTCGACGAGGCGCAACAGGTCGAGGAGGCCGTCGCCCGCTCTGAAGCGGTGTTCCTCATGGCCTTCATGCGTCGCTTCGACGTCGGGTTCCGGCGGGCAGCCGAGCGACTCGCGGCCGGGGACATTGGCGAACCGCTGCTCATCCGCTCCACCAGCCGCGGCCCAGGGCTCCCCCCCGAGTGGGCTTGGGACGTCGAGCAGTCTGGGGGTCTGGTCGCCGAGGTCAACAGTCACGACCTCGACACGCTACGTTGGCTGTCCGGCCAGGAATTTCGGCGTGTGTTCGCCTTGGGGCGTGCCGCGAAGCGGCCCGAGATCGCCGAGCGTTACCCCGGCTTCACCGATCTCATCGTCGCCACCTTCGAGATGACCGGGGCGACGATAGGACAGGTCGACGGAGCCTGTCCTGCTGACTACGCCTACGACGCACGCGTGGAGGTGTACGGCTCAGAGGGGATGCTGCTTGCCGGTGACCCCAGAGCTCATGCCACGTTGCTGGTCAGGAGGGACGGGGTTGTCGCCGACCCGGTCCCGAGCTGGCGTACTCTCTTCGCCGCCGCCTACCGCGCCGAGGACGAGCACTTGGTCGCCGTGGCTCGCGGCGAGGAGGAGCCCCTCACCAGCGTGCGGGACGGGCTAGCCGCCCTGGAAGCGGCGCTGGCCGTCAACCGCGCCATGGCGCTCGGCCAGCCAACCGACGTAGGAGGCCCGGTCTCCGCATGACCCTCTTCGTCGGCTGCGATCTGGGGACGATGGGAACCAAAGCGGCCGTGGTCGACGAGGCCGGTCGGATTGTCGCCGATGCCTACCAGGAGGTGGATCTTCACCATCCCCGTCCGGGCTGGGCCGAGCAGGACCTCGACGAG
>DATKBG010000091.1:0-6423 GCA_035514255.1 Acidimicrobiia bacterium | reverse complement strand
AATACGAACACCTCATTCCATAGACGCGCCTCGAGGTGACCCTCCAATTTCGCCAGATAGAAGTAGGGGCCTGAGCCTCGATCGAGCAGCTCGGCGGCGTTGTGGAACAGGTACAGCCCGGCATCGACGAGGGGGCCGGACATGGGTTCACCGTCGACGACGAGGTGGGGCTCGTCGAGGTGCCATCCACGGGGACGGACGAGCAGGGTCGCCGTGCGGTCGGAAAGCTCGTAGGTCTTGTCGTTCTCCTCGTGGGAGATCGTGCGGCGCACCGCGTCGAACAGGTTCACCTGGCCATCGATCATGTTCGTCCAGGTCGGAGAGTGTGCGTCCTCGAAGTCCGCCATGAAGCACCGGGCCCCCGAGTTGAGCGCGTTGATCACCATCTTGCGGTCGGTGGGTCCGGTGATCTCCACCCGGCGATCGCGTAGGTCAGCCGGAGGCTCGGCCACGCTCCAGTCGCCGGATCGAATCGCGGCGGTCTCCGCACGGAAGTCGGGACGCTCGCCCCGGTCGAAGGCCTCCTGTCGCGCCGCCCGCTCGGTGAGAAGGGAGCGACGCGTAGGCTCGAACCGCCGGTGCAGCTCGGCCAGGAAGGTGAGAGCCTCGCCGCTGAGGATCTCTTTGAACCGGCCATCGGTCGAGCCGTTCACCTGCGCAGCCGTCATCTCGTGGTCCCTTCCTCCAGGTCGTTTCTCGCGCGGTGTGAGTCTGGCGCGGGCTCCGGCGACACGCTCAGCCGACGGTGCTCCGGATATGGGGACGGGTCGAACAGCTCGCCGGCGGCGAGACGCTCCTGCACATCGGTCCACCACGCCGGATCGAAGAGTCCGGGGTGACGCTCCGTGAGCACCGCTCGCACCGGCTTCGCCATCATTCCAGCCAACTCCTCGGGGAAGACATCCTCGTGGCGCACGCCGTACCAGGGCTCGGCCGAAAACTCGTCATCGGGATTCGTCGGCTCCGGGACCGCTCGGAAGCACATCCGCTCGAGGAGCTCGAGCTCGTCATAGTCGTAGGACACGACCCGCCCGTGACGGGTCACACCGAAGTTCTTCGGGAGCAGGTCACCGGGGAAAACGCCGGTGACGGCGAGATCCTCGATGGCCCGTCCGAAGTCGTCTATTACGCGATCGCGCCCCTCGGGATCGCCCGCGAGGTGGACGTCGAGCGGTGTGACGCGCCGCTCCAGGTATGCGTGCTCGATCACCAGGTACTCCCCATCCTCGTGCACCGTCCGTGCCGCCTGGTCGAGCAGTTCCGCGGCGAGACGGTCGGTGAACCGATCACGCCGCAGCCGGAGGTGCTCGAACTCCTGGGCCTCGACGAGGCGCCCGGCTCGGTCGTGCCCGAAGACGAGTCGGTAGCGGTCGCGCACCGTCTGCCGTGTGATTCGCTTCTGCGGTGGCAGGTGATCGCGGATCACCTTGAACACGATGTCGAAGCCGTCCATGGTGAACACGACCATCACCATGCCCGGGGTCCCGGGAGCATGATCGAACCGTTCGTCGGTCGAGGCGAGATGGTGGACCAGGTCGCGGTACAACACGGTCTTGCCGTGCTTGTGGTGTCCCACGGCCATGTACAGCTCGGCGGTCCGCTTGCGGGGCAGGAGGCCGCGCAGGAACTCGACCAGTGCATGGGCAGGTTCAACGTCCACGAGAAACGGTGAGCGTGTGAACGAGAAGAGGATGCTCACCTCGTCCTCCGAGGTGAGCACCGCGTCGAGGCGAACTCCCTCCTCCGTGTGGGCGAAGGCAAGCACGAGAGGCATAGGGCCGGCCGTGGTGATGAGCCGTCCCACGAGGTACGCCGCGGTGCGTCGATAGAACAGTGCCGTGATCGCCTCCACCCGGTCGATCCCCGCCGGCACCATCTCAGCGAGCCGACGGGCGGCGGCGGCCACATCGCCGTCTCGGTCGGCATACGGGGCGTCGGGGCCGAGTGCATCGAGGAGCCCGTCGATCAGGGCCGCCGCGTTTGCTCCCTCGAAGGCCGCGTGGACCGGTGAACGAGCCGCGGGCGGTGGACGATCCCAGTCGGTGTCGACGAACTCGATGTCGGGGTCGACACCTGCGGTGGTGAACACGCGCCGGGTGAGGGAGTTGAAGAAGGTCTCGGCGAGTTGCCAGTCGGCGTCCTCGGCGATGTGCCCCGAGTACACGGCCTTTATGCCCGCCCACACGATGCGATCGTCGATCCGGTCGCCCAGGATCGCGCGCATCCCCTCGAGCGCCTGCCACACCGACGCGTCGTACACGTCCAACCGGTGAGTGGCGTCGGCGACGGATCCGTGCCAGTCGCGACCGGTGAACCGCTCGCTGGCCCGTCTCGTCACCGCGACAAAGGCTCCTCGGGAGGCCCGAAAGGCTTCCTCGATCGCTGCGGCACCCTCGTTGGCGAGGAAGCTAGCGCTTCGGCGTTCGGTGAGGGTCACGGTCCCCCAGCGAACTGGTCCTGTTCGGTGGAGCCCGTCAGTGCCAGGGTGGAGGCGGCGCCGCCGGAGATGACCTGCGCCACCAGGTCGAAGTAACTGGCTCCGACCTCGCGCTGGTGCCGCGTCGCCGTGTACCCGAGCTCTTCCGCGGCGAACTCCCTCTCCTGAAGGTCGACGTACGCCGCCATCCCGGACCGCGCGTACCCGTCGGCCAGCTCAAACATCGACAGGGCCACGGCGTGGAAGCCGGCCAGGGTGATGAACTGGAATCGGTACCCCATAGCCCCCAACTCCTTCTGGTAGTCGGCGATGGTGGCGTCGTCGAGATGGCGCCTCCAGTTGAAGGACGGGGAGCAGTTGTAGGCGAGCAGCTTGCCGGGGAATTCGGCGTGGATCGCGTCGGCGAATACGCGGGCCTCCTCCAGGTCGGGGGTGGCGGTCTCGCACCAGATGAGGTCGGCGTAGGGGGCGTAGGCAAGTCCGCGCCGCACCGCCGCCTCCATGCCGTTGCGGACCACGAAGTAGCCCTCAGAGGTGCGTTCGCCGGTCACCAGGTCCCGGTCCGCAGGGTCGATGTCGCTCATCAGCAGCGAGGCCCCGAGCGAGTCGGTGCGGGCGACGATGACGGTCGACACGTCGGCCACGTCCGCAGCGAGCCGCGCCGCCGTCAGGGTGCGCACGTGCTGTGAGGTGGGGACCAGGACCTTCCCCCCCATGTGGCCACACTTCTTCTCGGAGGCGAGCTGATCTTCGAAGTGGACGCCGGCAGCCCCCGCCTCGATCATCGCCACGGTGAGCTCGTAGGCGTTGAGGGCGCCGCCGAAGCCGGCCTCAGCGTCGGCGACGATCGGCACCATCCAGTCGCGGGTCGCCCCGCCCTCGGCGGACTCGATCTGGTCGGCGCGCCGGAGGGCGTTGTTGATGCGGCGGACAAGGGTCGGGGCGCTGTTCGCCGGATACAGGCTCTGGTCCGGGTACGTCTGCCCGGCGAGGTTGTTGTCGGCGGCCACCTGCCACCCCGAGAGATAGATCGCCTCGAGGTTCGCCTTCACCATCTGCACGGCCTGAATGCCGGTGACCGCGCCCAGCGCCGGAACGAAGTCCCGCTCGTGGAGGAGGTGCCACAGGCGCTCGGCACCCCGGCGGGCGAGGGTGTGTTCGACGGCTACCGAGCCGCGCAGTCGGGCGACGTCGGCGGCCGCGTAATCCCGACGGATGCCCTCCCACCTCGCAGAGGTGGCCCACTCTCGTTCCAGTGCCTCGATCGCCTCGTCCATGCGGTGGTGTCCTCCCTCGTGAGCCGTACCCATTACAGAAGAGTATTATTCACCCGGCGTTGCTGTTATAGAGGTCCTGATGGTGAAATCAACAAAGAGTTCACAATACCCCACGATGCGTGCGAATGATTTGCCCGTTTTGGACACCCGTGTCTTCGGTCACCGGCTGCGCCACGCCCGCAAGGAGGCCGGCCTGACCCTCGCCGAGCTCGGTGAGCGGGTCAGTCGCCAAGCCTCGTACCTGTCGATGGTCGAGAACGGGCATCGCGACCCACCGCTGGGTCTGGTCGACGCCCTCGCCGCGGCGCTCGGTGTCGGGGTGGGGTCGCTGCTCGAGCCGGAGGCGCCCACGCGCCGTGCCCATCTTGAGATCGAAGTGGAGCGCGCCCAGGAAGATCCGCTGTATCGGGAGCTGGGGCTCCCCCACTTCAAGGCATCGGCGCGGGTACCCGACGAAGCGCTCGAGCACATCGTCGGGCTGTACGCGGAGCTACACCGGCGGTCGCTACTCCGCTCCGCTACACCCGAAGAGGCGCGACGCGCCAACGCCGACCTGCGTGATGACATGCGCCGGCGCGGCAACTACTTCCCCGAGATCGAGGAAGTGGCCGCCGAGGCCCTGCGGCGGGCCGACTACGGAGGATCGGGAGCGGTGCCGCCTCGGCTCCTCTCAGATGTCGCCGCCGGTTTCGGCTTCACCGTGAGGCAGGTGCAGGACCTCCCGACGTCGGCCCGGTCGATCACCGACGGGAGATCCCGGGTCATCTACATCCCGCAGCGTGACGAGCTGCGCACCCGCGCCGCTAGAACCGTGGTGCTGCAGACCCTGGGTCACTTCGCTCTCGGGCACCGCGACCCGGTCGACTTCGGCGACTTCCTCCGGCAGCGGGTCGAAGCCAACTACTTCGCCGCCGCCGTCCTCATGCCCGAGGCGGCCGCCGTGGCGTTCCTCGACGGCGCCAGGGCGGAGCGGGACCTGTCGGTGGAGGACCTCAAAGAGATCTTCTACGTGTCCTACGAGATGGCGGCGCATCGGTTCACCAACCTCGCCACACATCACCTGGGTATCGAAACCCATTTCATCCGTTCCGACGAGCAGGGAGTCATCTGGAAGGCATACGAAAACGACGGTGTGCCCTTCCCGGCGGACCCGTTCGGCGCGATCGAGGGCCAGCGGCTCTGTCGGCGGTGGGGCACCCGCCAGGCGTTCGGGTCCGACGACCAATTCGCCGTTCACTACCAGTACACGGACACTCCCGCGGGCACCTTCTGGTGCGCCACCCACGTCGAGGCCGACCGCGAGCCGCCACACGCCGTCACGGTGGGTGCCCGGTTCGAGGACAGCCGGTTCTTCCGTGGACGGGAGACGACGCGACGCTCCACCTCGACCTGTCCGGACGAGTCGTGCTGCCGGCGGCCCCCGGCGGAGCTGGCGGAACGGTGGGACGGGATCGTGTGGCCCGCGGCGCGCACGCAGAGCCACGTCCTCGCCGCGCTCCCGGCGGGCACCTTCCCCGGCGTCGACATGACCGACGTCTACGAGTTCGTCGAGCGTCACACTCCCCACTGACCGCAGCGGTGCCCCCATACTGGGGGTGTGAGAGGGTTCATCAACCGGATCGACGCGGTCCTCATCCCCTGGCTGGGCCGGTGGAGCGTGCCGCTGCTGCGCGGCGCGCTCGGGGTGGTCTTCGTGTGGTTCGGCGCACTCAAGGTGCTCGACGTGTCCCCGGTCTCCGACCTGGTGGCCGACACCGTCTACTGGGTCGACCCGTCCTGGTTCGTCCCGGTACTCGGCGGAGTCGAGATCCTCATCGGACTGGGACTGCTGCTGCGACGGGGGCTTCGCCTCGTGCTGGCCGCCCTGGTCCTGCAGCTGGCGGGAACCTTCCTGGTCTTCGTCGTGCGTCCCGAGGTCGCCTTCCAGGACGGGAATCCGTTCCGGCTCTCGGTCTTGGGCGAGTTCGTCATCAAGAACCTGGTGCTGCTCACCGCCGCCCTGGTCGTCGGCTCGACCATCGAGCGCAGACCACGCCCCTAGTCGGGGCGCTTCCTACCACACCAGCCACGAAGGCGGCGATGCGAGGGACCTCAGCCGCTCGGGCACCGCCGCCCCCTCGACCGCGCCAGCCGTTCCGGCCCGCGTCGTCCGACACGGGCGACCGGATCGCGGCGGCGAGTCGCTGAACCGCACCGGCGGACAGATCAACCCTCGGGCTCGACGACCTCGACGGTCACCGTCCACGTTCCCCCTCCCAGGCCGGGGGCAAACTCCCGATACACGTAGGTCCATTCGCCGCCCTCGGGCATGGCGGTGAGGAACCCACGCACGGGATCGACGACTCGCAGATCGTTGAACGGCGCGTAGAACCCCCAGCGGATCCCCCGCTCCGGGTCGTCGGGAGACGCGTCGAGCGTGTAGTCACAGCCGATCTCCGCTATCTCGGGCTGCCCCATGGGGTAGAAGCGCACGACGATGGGATGACCGGGGTCACCGGCATGGCCCTCGGGAACATTCTCGGCGATGACCAGCAGGTCCTGCGAACCTGTCAGGTTCGTCGAGCACTCTTCGTCGAAGCCCCGCGCGTAGAACGAGCTGCTGGTCTCGCCCCGGATGAGCCCCCGGTAGGTGCCGTCGTCCTGGAGGGCGAGGAACCCGGTGAACCGATCCGTCCCGACACGACGAACCTCCCCGAGGCTCATCTCGGC
>DATKBG010000090.1:0-4128 GCA_035514255.1 Acidimicrobiia bacterium | reverse complement strand
AGGACGTCCGGCTGGAGATGACCGGGACGGACACGGTCGCCGACCGGCAGGTAGTGGAGAGACTGTCCGACCCGCTGCGCCATCTGCTGGTGAACGCGGTGGAGCACGGTATCGAAACGACCGCCGAGCGTGAGGCGCGAGGCAAAACACGAACCGGATCGCTGATGCTGGCCGCCGAGGTCACCGGTCAGCGGCTCACCATCACCATCGAGGACGACGGGCGCGGGGTGGACTGGGCGGCGGTACAACGGGTCGGAATCCGGCGCGGTCTGATCAACGAGGGTCAAGCGGACGATAGGGATGCGCTTCGCTCCCTGCTGTTCACCGCGGGTGTATCGACGGTGCCCGACGACGAGTTGCTAGGGGACGGTTCCGGCCTGGCCCTCGTGGCCTCGGTGGTGGAGTCGCTCCAGGGGACGCTCACCTTCGACACCGAACCGGGGAAGGGGACCCGGGTGGTGATCGCGGTCCCGAGAAGTCGGGCGCTCCAGGATGCGGTGATCGTCACCGCTGCCGGCCAGGACTGGGGCATTCCCGAGCTCTCGATCCTCGAGTCGCTGCCCTTCGCCGGCCTGGACATTCACGAGACCGGGTCGCGCCGCGAGGTGTCCTGGCATGATCGCTGGATCCCCGTGGTGGGGTTCGCTGAGGCCGCCGGGCTGCGACCTGCTGGCGAACCCGATCGCCTCCTGGTGGTGTCGACGACGTCGGGCCCGGTGGGTCTCGCCGTCGAATCAGAGAAGGGCCGCCGTCAGGTTGCGGCCCGCGAGTTGGGCCCGGTACTCGCTGGCATCCCCCATCTCACCGGCGCCGCGCTGCTCGGTGCGGGGGAGGCGATCGTGCTCGTCGACCCGACCCGGCTGGCCGAGCGGGCCCGCGCTGCCGAGACGGCGACAGGCCCGCGACCCAAGGTGCTCGTCGTCGATGACTCGCGGGGGGCCCGACAGGTGGTGGGTGGGACACTGGGTTCGGCCGGGTTCGAGGTCGAGCTGGCCGGCAGCCCGACCGAGGCGCTGTCCGTTCTCGCCGAGCAGTCGTTCGATGCACTCGTCGTGGACTATCTGATGCCCACCATGGACGGTGCCACCCTGGCGGCTCGAATCAGGGAGCTGGGGATCGACTCCCCGATCATCATGCTGTCCGGCGTGGCTACCGCCGCCGACGCCAGCCGGGCGCTCGAGTCCGGCGCCAACGCCTATCTCGACAAGGACGACGTCCGCAGGGGCGCTCTCGCGGAAGCGATCAGGGGGTTGGTCAAGAGCGCAGAGCGCTCGTGACCAATCGCCAAATCACAGCCCCGTGATTTGAGCCATACCCCCGTCCTACACTCCTTCTCGTGGCCGAATCGACGCTTCTCGACGATTTGAACGCGTCGCAGCGCGACGCAGTGACGACCACTGAAGGACCGGTGCTCGTGGTGGCCGGTGCCGGGTCGGGGAAGACCCGCGTCCTCACCTATCGGGTAGCGCACCTGATCAGAGACCTGGGAGTGTCTCCGTACGCCATCCTCGCCATCACCTTCACCAACAAGGCCGCCGATGAGATGAAGGAGCGGGTCGCTCGTCTCGTCGGTGGGGTGGCTCGCGGCATGTGGGTGTCGACCTTTCACTCGGCGTGCGTGCGGATCCTGCGCCGGGAGGCGCATGCTCTCGGTTATCGCTCGGGCTTCACCATCTACGACGACCTCGATTCCCGGCGGCTTGTTGAGATGTGCGTGCGTCAGCTCGACATGGATCCCAAGCGGTTCCCTCCCAAGGCCATCCGCGGCGCCATCAGCAACGCGAAGAACGAACTGATCGACGCCCAGTCATTCGCCGAGAAGGGAGGCGGCCCCTATCACGCCCGGGTTGCCGAGGTGTATCGCCTCTACCAACGGCGACTGGTCGAGGCGTCAGCCATGGATTTCGACGACCTCCTCATGGTCACCGTCGACCTGTTCGGTGCCTTCCCCGACGTGCTCGCGCAGTACCGGCAGCGGTTCCAGTACGTCCTGGTCGACGAGTACCAGGACACCAACCACGCCCAGTACCGGCTGGTGCAGATGCTCGCCGGTGCGCATCGGAACCTGTGTGTGGTTGGCGACTCAGACCAGAGCATCTACGCCTTCCGTGGCGCCGACATCCGCAACATCCTCGACTTCGAACACGACTACCCCGACGCGACGGTCGTAGTCCTCGACCGCAACTACCGATCCACGCAGACGATCCTCGACGCCGCCAATGCGGTCATCTCCAACAACTCCAGCCGGCGCCCCAAGGAGTTGTGGACCGATCTCGGTGTCGGGGACCCGATCACCGTGTATCGAGCCGAAGACGAGCACGACGAGGCAGCCTTCATCGCCGAGCGCCTCGCCGAGCTGCCCGAGCTGGGTCTCAACCTGTCGGATGCGGCGATCTTCTATCGCACGCATGCCCAGTCGCGTGTGCTGGAGGAAGTCCTGGTGCGGTTCCGTGTGCCCTATCAGGTGATCGGCGGACCCAAGTTCTACGACCGGCGCGAGGTCAAGGATGCGATGGCCTACCTGAAGGTCATCGTCAACCCCGACGACCAGGTGGCGTTGAAGCGCATCGTCAACGTGCCGAAACGGGCGATCGGTGACACGACGGTGGCCCACATCGATCGCTTCGCCGAGCGGGAGGGCATCTCGTTCCACGATGCCCTCACCCGTGCCTCCGAGATAGAGGCGCTCACGTCGCGAGCGGCGAATGCAGTGGCCGAGTTCGTCGCCCTGCTGACGGTGCTCGCCGCGGCGGCGGAGGATGGCCCGCGCTCCGCGCTCGAGGCCGTTCTCCATGACACCGGCTACCTCGCTGCGTTGCAGCAGGAGGGGACGGTGGAGGCGCTGAGCCGGGTGGAGAACCTGCAGGAACTCGTGTCGGTGGCCACCGAGTTCGAGGAGGCTGGCCCGACCGGCGACTTCGGGGACGAGCACTGGAACGACATGACCGGTACCCGGCGTCTGGAGCGCTTCCTCGAGGCAACCGCTCTGGTCTCCGATGTCGACGCCCTTGAGGATTCGGGCGTGGTGACCCTGATGACGCTCCACAATGCCAAGGGTCTGGAGTTTCCCGTGGTGTTCGTCGCCGGCATGGAGGACGGGGTGTTCCCCCACATGCGCAGTCTCGGCGATCCAACCCAGTTGGAGGAGGAACGCCGGCTCGCCTACGTCGGGATCACCAGAGCCCGCCAGAAGCTGTACTTGACCCATGCCACCACGCGGAACCTGTTCGGGGCGAACCAGTGGAACTCGGCGAGCAGGTTCCTCACCGAGATCCCCGCCAAGTACGTCGACGAGCAGAAGCCGCGTCGCCGGGTTCGGGAGCGTGAGGAGACGGCGCCGCGTCGCACGATGCGTGGTGCCGATGTGGGTCGGGGGAAGCGGGTCCGTCACGGCACCTTCGGTCTCGGTACCGTGAAGGCGATACACGGTGAGGGTGACGACGCCGAGGCGGTGGTGGTGTTCGACGAGTTCGGTGAGAAGCGACTGGCGCTGTCGATCGCGCCTCTGGAGTCGGCGTGAGCGCCGAGACGGCCGAGGTCCTGTTCCGACTCGCCGTGGCGGCAGGCCTGTCGGGTGTCATCGGTTTTGAGCGTGAGGTCGCCCACAAGAACGCCGGTCTCCGCACCCACATGCTCGTCGGTCTCGGTGCCGGTGTGTTCACCCTGCTGAGCCTTGAGTTTCCCCGATCTCCGGTATCCGACCCTGCTCGTATCGCCGCGCAGATCGTCACTGGTGTCGGCTTCCTCGGGGCGGGAGCCATCTTCAGGTCCGGTCTCGCCGTTCGCGGGTTGACCACGGCCGCCGGTCTGTGGCTGGCGGCCGCCGTGGGTATGGCTGCGGGGGCCGGCGAGTACTTCATGGCCGTCGTGGCGACGATCATCGCCGTCGCCGTGCTCTACGTCGTGGGTGTCGGCCAGTGGCTGGTGCGGGGTAGGAGGGAACAGGCGATCACCGTCATCCGGATCCGGGTGTCAGAACCCGCACTTGTCGACGAGGTTCGGTCCGCCGCCCGCTCGCTCATCCCGCGCGGTGGCGAGGTGTCCATCCACGAGATCGGCGACGAGCGCGCCACGATCCACACCACCGTCCAGCCGAAGATGTCCGACACCCTCATGCGCCAGCTGGCC
>DATKBG010000089.1:0-3691 GCA_035514255.1 Acidimicrobiia bacterium | reverse complement strand
GAGCCGTCAGGTAGGGAGGGACCGAAAGGGGGGCCAACACGCGCCGAGGCGCGGAACCGTCAACCAGGGGCACACACGCGGTCCCCTCCCCCGAAGGGGGAGGTGGCAGCGACCTCAGGTCGCTGACGGAGGGGGAGGGCTGACGCGTCGCGAAGCTTCAGAACAGGAGGGCGATGGCGGCGGCGATTACCAGGACGGCGAAGGCGACGGCGACGCGGCGACCGCTGGAGCCCCCGCCGGTGAGGGGAAGCCGGTCCCAGCCAGCGGCGATGACTGCGCCGGCGACCAGACCCCCGAGGTGGGCCTGCCAGGCGATGCCCGGGACGATCGACGGGAGAGCGAGATTGATGGCGAGCAGTATGGCCAACTGTCCGAAGGCGGCACGACCCGCCGGGGTGTGCCGCTGGCGGTAGGTGGCGGCGAGGAGGGCCCCAAACAGCCCGAAGATCGCGCCAGAGGCGCCCACGGCGAAGGACGCTCCGGTCAGCTGATACGCGGTACTCCCGGCGATCCCGGAGGCGAGGTAGAGAGCCAGGAAGGAGGGCGACCCGAAGCGCCGCTCGAGCGACGCACCAAACAGCCAGAGCGCCCACGAGTTGAACGCCAGGTGCATCAAGCTGCCGTGCAGGAACATCGCCGTCACCAGTCGGTACCAATCACCAGCCGAGACCAGCCCCGGGTGGTGCGCGAAGTCGACGATGAGCCTCCTCTCGAGATCGGAACTCGATTGCCCGGCAATGAACACCGCGACGTTGATCGCGATCAGCGCGTAGGTCAACGGCGTGGCGCCGCGCACGTGGCCCCTGATCTCGGCCCGGTCGATCACCCGGTGACGACCATCGGGGGCCGAACACTCGGCGCACTTCTGACCCACCGCGGCGTCGATGGCGCAGTCGACGCAGATCGGCCGCCCGCACTCAGAGCACGACAACCGGGTATCGCGCTCGGGATGCCGGTAACAGGGGCGGATGGCGGACGGGGCGCCGGGATCGGTCACACGGAGACCCTAGCCACTATTTGCTAGTTCCCATGCACTATTCGCAAGAGTCGTCTCTGGCGAATCGCGAGCCGCGAATTGCTAATCGCGCCAGATCGGGCCGGCCTTCGGCCGGTACGATCCTTTTATGTCCCTCCTCGGGTTGATTCGGGACTCGGTCATCGGTGACAGTGACACGGTGGACGGGCCGTTCGGGCGCCGTCGCGTGACCTACGCCGACTACACGGCATCGGGAAGATCCCTCACCTTCATCGAGGACTTCATCCGCGACCAGGTGCTGCCCCTGTACGCCAACACGCACACCGAGTCGTCGCGCACCGGACGCCAGACCAGCCGCTTCCGCGAGGATGCCCGGGCCATCATCCGCCGCTGCGTTGGCGCCGACGACTCCCATGCGGTCGTATTCGCCGGCAGCGGGTCCACCGGGGCGATCGACCTGCTGGTACGGGTCATGGGTCTGCGCATCCCCGACCAGCTGGAGGACCGCCACCGACTCAGCGAGCACATTCCACCGAAGGAGAGGCCGGTGGTCCTCGTCGGGCCGTTCGAGCACCACAGCAACGAGCTGCCCTGGCGCGAGTCGATCGCCGACGTGGTGCGTATCGGGGAGGACGCGGACGGCCACATCGACCTGGCGCAACTGGAGGCGGAGCTGGTCCGCTACGCCGACCGGACGGTTCGTATCGGCTCGTTTTCGGCCGCCTCCAATGTCACCGGCATCACCAGCGACACCGCGGCGGTGTCGTCGTTGTTGCATCGTCATGGAGGGCTGTCCTTCTGGGACATGGCCGCGGCCGCGCCGTACGTCGGTATCACGATGGGCCCGGTCGACGCCACGGACCCGCTCTCCTACAAGGACGCCATTTTCATCAGCACCCACAAGATGATCGGCGGCCCCGGGACGCCAGGGCTCCTCGTGGCACGCCGCGAGCTGTTCACCAATCGGGTTCCCGCGGTCCCGGGAGGCGGGACGGTCGCCTACGTCGGCCCCTCCCGCCATCGGTACGTAGAGGACATCGAGCACCGCGAGGAGGGGGGCACACCGGCGATCGTCGAGTCGATCCGCGCTGGCCTCGTATTCGCCCTCAAGGAGGCGGTCGGCGCCGACACGATCCGGGCGCTGGAGAGGGACTTCATCGGGCGCGCCGTCGAATCCTGGTCGCGCAACCCGAACATCGAGATTTTGGGCAACCCGACTGCTGACCGCCTGTCCATCGTGTCGTTCGTGATCCGGCACGGCCACCGGGCGTTACACCACAACCTCGTGGTGACCATGCTCAACGACCTGTTCGGGATTCAGAGCCGGGGGGGTTGTTCATGCGCTGGACCGTATGGTCACCGCCTCCTGCGGATCGACGAGCCCACCGCCGACGCCATCGAACGCGAGGTCGTACTGGGGTGTGAGGGCATCAAACCGGGCTGGGTGCGGGTCAACTTCAACTACTTCATCGACGAGGACACGTTCCAGTTCATCCTCAGGGCAGTGCATCTGATCGCCGACCACGGCTGGCGCATCGCCCCGCAGTACGGGTTCGACCCGGTCACCGGGATGTGGCGCCATGCATCGGTACCGCCCGATGACACCCTGAGTCTCGATGACGTCACCTTCACTTCCGGAGGGCTCGCCCACCCGGATGTGCGGTCTGCCGAGCCTGTCGGCCGTCTCAGCAACTACCTGGCCGAAGCAGAACGCATCATGGACGAGGCCACCGCCGCCGACGACTGCCCGCGTCCCGAGGTGAGTGACGAGTTCGAGAAGCTGCGCTGGTTCGCCTACCCCGACGAACTCCATCGGGAACTGGCGCTCGAGAAGGAGTCCTGATCGGCGGGAGACGGCTGTGGCGCTCCACCTAGAGTCGGACGCCAGATGACCCTGACGCCTGCCGCTGTTTCGCCCCCCGACCGCGGGTTTCGCTGGTTCCTCGGTTCCCAGACGCGGTGGTCGGCCACCGTCCTGGCGAGTGGCGCCGCAGTGCTCGCTCTGCTCTTCATCGGCAGCATCGTCGTAATCGACTCCTACGGCTGGACCCAGACCTGCCCCGAGGGCGTCCCGGTCGCCGAGTGCTCCCCATCGGGACCGCTGGCCCGGGGCCTTGGATCGCGTCAGATCGGGACGATCATCGGCATCGTCAGCGTCGCCGGTGCGTTGATCGCGGCCGCCAGTGTCCTCACCTACCGCCGCATGCCCAATTGACCGGCCCGCGAGGCCGTGGTGTCGGGTGGCGTGCTCGGTGCCCTCGGCCTGCTGCTGGCACTCGCCTTCGCCTGGTTCCGGGGTACCGACCTCCAACTGTTCGCCCGCAACTTCCTCAACCTCCGACGCATCGGCGACAACATCGGCCTGTCGGCCTCGGCGATCGCCGCCGATCTGGGCTCCATCCTCACCCTTGCCGCCGTGTGGGGCGGACTGGCGGCCCTCGCCGCTTACGCCTGGGTGCGGCTGAGGCATGGAAACCCGAAAGCGGTGCTGTGGTCGGGACTCATCGCCGGGGGCCTGGGCGCCATGTGGGCCGTGCTGAGCACGGCCGCAGTCCGGTCGTTCGCGCTGGCCGCTCAGAACACGCTGTTCCTCTCGGCGGCGGGTGCCGGACTCGGCTTCGGCCTCGGATTGGTGCTGGCCCTGTTCGCCCTGTCAAAGCGATCGGTGGTCCGCGCTCCGGCTCGCGTCTACATCAACTTCTTCCGCGGCACCCC
>DATKBG010000088.1:0-13133 GCA_035514255.1 Acidimicrobiia bacterium | reverse complement strand
CACGCCCTGAGTCGCCACGCTGGGTCTGCCCCATCCACCGAAGGCTCTTCGACACGCTTACGCATCCCGAATCTGTCACACCCGCGCCGTACGGTGTCTGCATGTTGGACACCACCCTCACGTCCCGAGCCGACCTGCTCTTCGAGATCCAGGGGTACGAGAAAGATGTGGCCGCGGCTCGAGCGCGCCAGGTGGCGGTGTTGAGAGAACTCCTGCGGCGAGACCAGCAGCCCGGCACCGATGAGCTGGCGGCGGTACTCGACGTCTCGGCCCGAACGGCGCGCTCGCTGCTGGAGACGGCCCGCCGGACGCCCGAACTCTCTGACTCGATGGACCGTTTGGCCTCGGGCGGCTGGTCATTTGATCGCGCCGCCGCCGTCGCTTCCCTTGTTGGGGCCGGTGCCGACGATGACACTGTCGCCGCGGCCGAGTACCGAGACATCGCGGGCGTCGACCGGCTGCGCGCTCTACAGCGTAGGATCACCCGCCGAAGCGAGCAGGAGGCTCACGAGCAACGATCGGTGCGATCCTGGCCATCATTGGACTCTGCCGTCGGCTTCATCCACGCCGAGCTGACCGGCACCGACTGGCAGGTTGTGACCGGAGCACTCGACAGCCGCGGTGACCGACTCCCTCGCGACGATGCGGCTACCGCGGAGCAGCGGCGCGCCGATGCGCTCGTCGCACTCGCCCACGACTGGCTCGACGGGCGCCATCCCTCGACTGGAGACTCCGCCTCAACGGCGATCATTACCGTCCTCGTCGATCCTGACCTCGCCTCAGCCACCAACGGCGAAGCAGGTGTATCCATCCCCGCCGGTCCCAGGGTCGGGCCATCCACCCTCGACGAGATCATGTGCGGCGGTGCGGTTGAGGTGGTCGTATCAGCCGTCACTGGCGTTCCGCTCGCAGTCGGTCCGACGACCCGGGTAGTGCCGCCAAAGGTGCGACGATTCGTCCTCGCCCGTGACGGCGGATGCGTCGTCGACGGATGTACCAGCCGGTATCGCCTTGAAGTGCACCACATCATTCCCCGGTCTCAAGGCGGCAGCCATGACGCCGAAAACCTGGTCACTCTGTGCTGGTACCACCACCACGTCGCCGTGCACGGCCGGGGTGAGCGACTCGACCCCCAGAGTCCCCCGACCAGGCGTCGCCTCATCCCCGCCTGGGCGCACGATCCCTGACCCCAACACCCTCGCACCGCCTCGACCGACTACGGGCCGTCACGCGGCACCCAAGGACGGTGCCGACTGACGGCCCGCCTGCCGCTTTCAGGTACCAAGTACCAAGTACCGCTCGGGCCAAACGGCCGAGCTCTACTCGTCCAAGACGAAGGTGACCAGCATATTGACCTGCCACTCGATGGCCTTGCCGTCGGTGACCTTGACCTGCTGCTCCTTGACCCAGGCCGCCTTGACGTTACGCAGGGTCTGGTTGGCTCGCTCTACGCCGATGTTGACGGCGTCCTCGAAGCTCTTCGGTGACGTGGCGCTGATCTCGGTTACTCGGGCTACGGACATGGTTTGCCTCCAAAGTGGATGGACACCCCACCGTAGGTATCGTCCTCGTCCTCTGCTGAATCGAGCGACCGCGGCAGACCGCCACGGCAGCCGTTAGCCTCTCGCCACGCCGACCGAGTGGAGGAGTGTTGTGGACGCGGATGCCTTGAAGGATGTGCCGATCTTCGCCGGGCTGTCCGGCAAGGCCCGACGACTGGCCGCCGAGCACTGCGAGCTGATCGAGGTCGCCGCAGGCAAGACCCTCATCGAACAGGGAGGCCTCGCCCACGAGTTCTACATCATCCTCGAGGGCGAAGTCGACGTCTTCGTAGCCGGCGAGAAGGCGGCGACGCTCGGCGCCGGCGACGTGATGGGGGAGATCGGAGTGCTCGACACCCATAAACGCACCGCCACCGTGGTGACCACGGCCCCGACCCGCCTGATCGTGATGGACGGGCGTGCTCTTCGCGCCATCGCCGACACGGAAGAGGCCGTGGCCGACGAGATCCGCGCCCTCATCGAGAGTCGCACCGCCGACTGAGCCAGCACGGCCGGCTCCCGACGCGTAGCCTTCGGGCATGGTTGAGCGGCCCGATGCTGAACGCTGGGTAGAGGCGTACGTCCACGCCTGGCTGACCTACGACCCGGCAGCAATCGGTGCCCTATTTACCGAGGATGCCGAATACCGATTCCATCCCGACGGCAACCCGGTGGTGGGACGCGACGCCATCGTCGAGTCGTGGCTCGAGGAGCGCGACGATCCGGGCACCTATCACGCCAACTACGGCGTGTTCGCCCTCGAGGGGGCCCGCGCCGCGATCACCGGAACTACCACCTACTTCGCTGACGACACCCACGAGTCCATCACCAACGTCTACGACAACTGCTTCCTGGTCGAGTTCGACGACGACGGCACCTGCAGTCGGTTCACCGAATGGTTTGTGGAGCGGGCGGAGGGATGACCTCACCCCGGGCGCGCTCTGCCCGGCTGGTCGACCAGGCGCCGAGCAGCACCAGTCCACCGCCGACGAGTGTGAGTACGGTGATCCGTTCGTCGCGCAGGGCGGCCCCGAGGATCACCGACACCACCGGCACGATGTAGATGGTCACCGAGGCTCGAGTAGCGCCGGTGCGGCGGGCGAGTTCCCCCATGAAGACCAGGGCGAACCCGGAACTGAGGATGCCGAGGAAGGCGAGCGCGGCGAACCCGCCCCAGTTGGCAGTGGAGAATTGAACGCCCCACAGCCCGATAGGGGTGAGAACGACCAGGGCAGCCACTTGAGCGCGCAGGATCACCGCCAGCGACCCGTACTTCTGCACGAGCGGCACGGTGAGGTTGACCGCCAGCCCGTAACACATGGCCGCCACGACGAGCAGACCCACCCCGAACAGGCTCTGACCCCCGACACGGACCGACTGGACGGTGATCACGGTCACTCCGATGAATCCGACCAGCAACCCGGCGACCTGTAGGGGCCCGGGCCGACGGCGCAGCATGATGGCGGCAATCGTCCCCACCCATAGCGGAGTCGAACCGTTGATCAGCCCGGCGATGGACGAGTCCACCCACTGCTGGGCGATGGGGAACAGCAGAAACGGAATGCCGATCCACACCAGGCCGATGAGCGCCAGCCCCGGATGGTCCTCCCGGTCTACGGGCCGCCGCGCTCGCGGAAACAGCGAAAGGGCTAGAGCACCCAATGCCACTCGCCCGAGCGTGATCACGGTCGGATGCAGGGTTTCCAAAGCGGCGGCGATTACCACGAAGGACGATCCCCACATCATCGCGGGGGCGAGCATCAGGCCCCACTCGGCGGGTCCAAAGGCAGCCGCCGAGGTGCCGTCAGCCGTGGACAGGAGGCGCCGGCGTTCGGTCACCTATCGCCCACGCCTAGCTCGTAGGCCGCAGTGTCGGCGCGAACCCGCCACAGCGGGCCGAAGATGAGCAGGGCGGCGGCTACGGCGATCACGGCACCGCCACCGACGAAGAGCGGGCGCAGGCCGATGGCCTCACCGAGTACGCCCCCGAGCGCGGCACCGATCGGGATCCCGGCGAAGGAGATGGTCCGCGATGCCGCCACCACCCGACCGAGGCGATCCGGCGGCGCCAGGCGCTGACGAAGGGTGACGAAGGCGACCTGATTGATCGACACCCCGGCCATGGCGAGTCCGAACGGGAGGACGGTCAACGGGCCTTCGGAGACCCCGGCTCCCATGGCGCCCAAGCCGAACAGCACACCCCCGGCCACCACTGACCGGCCCAGACCGATGGCCGCCACCAACCTGGGTGCTAGCGACACCCCCAGGGCCCCGATGGCGGCGAACCCGGCGAAGAGCATGCCCAGTGATAGGTCGGTGACCACGCCGAGTTCCTCCTGGGCGTACAGCACCATCACCGCGGCCAGCGGCGCAAAGGCCAGGTTGATGGCGAAGGCCGACAAGGTGGCCCAGCGCAGCGGCGCCGACTGCCACAGGGTGACGATGCCGTGGCGGAGTGCCGACCACACCGCCTCGCGGCGCGCGACCGGCCGGGGTCGGATCTCCCGGAGCATGAGAATTCCCGCCACCGAGACCAGGTAGGTGACCGCCTGGAAGGCGAAGGCGGTGGCGATGCCCCCACCCCAGGCGAGGACGGCCCCGCCGACCGCGAAGCCCAGCGTCTGGGCCAGGTTGCGCCCCACCTGGAGCCTGCTGTTGGCGACCACCAGCAGGTCGTCGGTGAGCACGGTGGGGACGTACGACTCGAGGCCGGTGTCGAACACCGTGGCCATGGACCCGACCAGGAAGGCCAGGACGAAGGCCATCCAGACGGTGCCCACTCCGGCGGCGACGGCGAGTGCCAGGAGCCCGAAGGCGACGGCGCGCAGCAGGTCGGCGATGACCAGAGCCCGGCGGACCCGCACTCGATCGACCAACACCCCGGCGATGAACCCGAGCAGCAGCACCGCCCCCGTCTCGAACATCGCCAGCAGCCCCAGTTGCGTTGCCGATCCGGTGAGGTCGCGAACGAAGACGGGTAGGGCGAAGAAGAGCGCCAGGTAGTCCCCGAATTGGGAAACGGACTGTCCAATGACGAGCGGCCATGTGTTGCGGCGGGCCACCGCGGTCGGGTCGGACATCGACGGCAGCGTACCAAGCTCAGGCAGGCCGGGGGAGTCGCGGTTTCAGGGTACGCTTGGATCGATGGCAGACACACGCGACATCCCGGAGATGGTTGGCGAGTTCTTCGACCTCGCCAAGCGGTACCTCCGCGAGCAGACCCTGGCGCCAGCCAAGCGTCTCGGCCGCCTCGCCGCCTTCAGCCTCCTGGCGTCGATCATGTTCGTCCTCGCCATCCTGTTCATCTCGGTGGCGGTTATGCGGGTGATCGTCGGAGCCATGCCCGACGGTGCCATCTGGAGTGGGCTCGGCTACATCACCTCGGCGATCGCGCTCCTGGCCCTGACGGCCCTCATCATGTGGAGGGCAGCCCGATGAGGGTCAGTCGCGGCGACCTGGAAGCGAAGCTGGAAGAGATCCGGAGTGCGGTCGAGGAGACCGCCGAAGGCGCCCGCAACGCGGGGATTCTCATCGCCGTCGCCGTGGTGGCGCTGGTCCTGATCGCCTTCCTCAACGGCCGGCGCCGCGGGCGCAAGGGTGCGGCCCGTGTCGAGGTCTACCGCTTGCGCTGACGGCCTTTGGGAGGTGCCGCCACGACCATGCGGCGACCAGGACGGAGCCGCTGGCTGAACACCATCTGGCGCTTGGGCTCGTCGAACCACCTGGCGAGCGCGATGGCGAGCAGAGCAGCACCGAAAAAGGTACGCAGGTGATCGCCGCGCCTGATGCCTTTGATGAGCAGCTTCCACCCTGTGGGGACGATGAGCATGAGCTGATGGTACTCCCGATGGGTGCTGATCTAGAGTCGGGGCATGTTCCGCAACCGCGAACGCATGGTGAAGGTCCTCGGAATCCTTCTCGCCGCCGCTTTGGCCATCACGCTGGTGATGCCCTTCCTCGGTAGGACGTGACCGACCGCTTCGCCGACGGGGAGCTGTGCCTCCTCATCGATGCGAAGGGTCGCAAGCACCTCGTGGACCTCCGCCCGGGTCGTACCTTCCAGTTTCACGCCGGGGTGATCCGACACGAGGACATCATCGGAGCCGAGGCGGGTGTGGTGGTCCGCACCGGCACCGGAGCCAAGGTGGCGGCGCTGCGCCCCCGCCTTGCCGACTACGTGCTGACCATGCGCCGCGGTGCCCAGGTGGTGTATCCGAAGGACCTGGGGCCGATGATCCATTGGGGCGACGCCCGGCCCGGACACCTGGTCGTCGAGGCCGGGACCGGCTCGGGTGCTCTCACCATGGCCATCCTCGCCGCCGTCGGGCCGACCGGGCGGGTGGTCTCGGTGGATCGGCGTGAGGATCACCAGGAGCACGCCCGGGGTGTCATGGAACGGCTGCTGGGGGAGCTTCCCGCCAACCTGGAGTTGGTGGTTGGCGACGTGGCCGAGGAGGTAGCACATCATCGGCCCGACCGAGTGTTTCTCGACCTGCCCGAGCCCTGGCACGTGGTGCCGCCAGCGGCCGAGGCGCTCACGCCCGGCGGGGTCCTCTGCGCCTATCTCCCCACCATCCCGCAGGTCATGCACCTGCGCGACGCCCTGCGCCGCGCTCGGCGCTACGCCGCGGTCGAAACCTTCGAGACGCTGCACCGGGAGTGGCAGTTCGAGGGCCGCTCCGTACGCCCTCGCAGCCAGATGGTCGGTCACACCGGGTTCATCACCGTGGCCCGGTCCGTGGTCGGAGAGACCCTCGACGAGGACGAGCAGGAGGCGACGCAGGACGATGGGGACGCGTAGACCCTTGGCCGACTTTCGACCGGTCGGCCGTATACTCGGGTCCGGACCGGGTGCGCCCGGTCCACGGTCGTCAGACGACCGGAGAGGATCGAGATGAGCGACCAGCAGATCGACGAGCTGCGGACAACCATCCGGATGCTGGAGGAAGAGATCGCCATTCTCAGGCGGCGACTCCAGGATGCTCCTCGCCGTGTCCGCATTCTCGAAGAGCGGCTCCTCGAGGCGAAGGGTCGCCTCAACCAGTCGCTCGGCCAGAACGAGAAGCTCTCGGTCGCCCTCGAAGAGACCCGGGAACAGCTCGCCATCCTGCGCGACGAAGTCGAGAAGCTCACCGCACCGCCGAACCCGTTCGGAGTGGTCCACAGCGTCAACTCCGACGGCACCATCGACGTTCTCACCAGCGGCCGCAAACTCCGGGTGACCGTCGAACCGACCATCGAGATCAAGGAACTCGAGATCGGTCAGGAGGTCGTCCTCAACGAGGCGATGAACGTCATCGACATTCGGGCCTTCGAGCCAACCGGTGACGTGATGAGTGTCAAGGAGATCCTCGACGAACGACGGGTCATCGTGCTCGGACGCGGGGATGAGGAGCGGGTGGTCGAGCTCGCCGGACCGATGCGCGGTGCCTTCCTGCGCGTCGGCGATCACGTCCGCGTCGACATGCGCACCGGTCTCATCCACGAGCGGCTGATCCGACCGGAGGTCGAGGAGTTGGTGCTCGAAGAGGTCCCCGACGTGTCCTACGAGGACATCGGCGGACTCGAGGAGCAGATCACCGCCATCCGGGACGCTGTCGAGTTGCCGTACCTCCACAAGGAGCTGTTCGACGAGTACGCCCTCAGCGCGCCGAAGGGGATCCTTCTCTACGGGCCGCCCGGATGCGGCAAGACGCTCATCGCCAAGGCGGTGGCGAACTCCCTGGCGACGGCTGTGGCCAGCAAGACGGGGCGAGGGGATGCTCGGTCCTACTTCCTCAATGTCAAAGGCCCTGAGCTGCTCAACAAGTACGTGGGCGAGACGGAGCGTCAGATCCGGCTCATCTTCGTCCGGGCCAAGGAGAAGTCCGACGAGGGTGTTCCGGTGATCGTCTTCTTCGACGAGATGGACTCGCTGTTTCGCACGCGGGGCACCGGCATCTCGTCAGACGTCGAGTCGACGATCGTCCCCCAGCTGCTCTCTGAGCTCGACGGCGTCGAGGCCCTCAAGAACGTGATCGTGATCGGCGCCTCCAACCGTGAAGATCTGATCGATCCGGCGATTCTCCGGCCCGGTCGACTCGACGTGAAGATCAAGATCGAGCGGCCCACCATCGAGGCCGCCCGGGCGATCTTCCGCGTCTACATCGACGCCGCCGTGCCCCTCGATGCCGACGAACTCGCCGGATCGAACGGCGATGTCCCGGCCCATCTGGATCATCTCATTGACAAGGTGGTCGCCGACATGTACTCGACGGCAGACCACAACCGGTTCCTCGAGGTGACCTACGCCGGCGGCGACAAGGAGATCCTGTACTTCAAGGACTTCGTCTCTGGAGCCATGATCGAGAACGTGGTCCGGCGTGCCAAGAAGGAGGCGATCAAGCGGGAGATCGCCGAGGGCGTGCGTGGTGTCCGTCTCGGCGACCTGCTTGCCGCCATCAAGCAGGAGTTCCGTGAGCACGAAGACCTCCCCAACACCACCAACCCCGACGATTGGGCGAGGATCTCGGGCAAGAAGGGCGAACGGATCGTCTACGTCCGCACGCTCATCGACGGGGACGGCGAGAGTCGCAGCATCGAGGCCATCACCACCGGCCAGTACCTGTGAGCGCAGAACCGGGACCACGAGTCCTCGGCACCGAAACCGAGTTCGGCATCACGGTGCGCAACCAGGTCGACTTCAACCCGGTGCTCGCCTCCAGTCTGGTGATCAACTCGTACGCGGGCTCGGCATCACGCATCCAGTGGTCGTTCGAGGAAGAGACGCCGGGCCGGGACGCCCGAGGATTCGGATACGAACCGCCGCCGACGGCGGACTTCGACGCCGGCCTGGTCAACGTGGTGCTCACCAACGGCGCTCGCTTCTACGTGGACCATGCCCATCCCGAGTACGCCACGCCCGAGTGCATCGACGCCCGCGAGGCAGCGCTCCACGACAAGGCGGGTGAGGTGGTGCTGGCTCGGGCCGCCGCTGCCGCCACCGAGTCACTCCCCGAGGGGCTGCGCGTGCTCATCCACAAGAACAACAGCGACGGCAAGGGCAACTCGTATGGGGCCCATGAGAACTACCTGGTGCCGCGATCGGTTCCGTTCGCCGATCTGGTGCACCACATGACGCCGTTTCTCGTATCTCGTCAGATATTCACCGGTGCGGGAAAGGTGGGGGCAGAGAACGGCAGACCTCCCGTCGAATTCCAGCTGTCCCAGCGAGCCGACTTCTTCGAGGAGGAGATCGGGCTTGAGACCACGCTCAAGCGACCCATCGTCACCACGCGCGACGCGCCGCACGCCGACCCGGCGAAGTACCGGAGACTCCACGTGATCATCGGCGATGCCACGCTCAGCGAGGTACAGACGCTCCTCAAGCTGGGGAGCGCCTCACTGGTCCTTGCCGCCATCGAGGCTCGCGCCCTGGGCGATCCCATCGTCCTCAGGCGGCCCGTCGATGCGGTCTGGCAGGTCAGCCACGACCCGGCCTTACGCACGACGGTCGAACTCGACGACGGCTCCTCCGCCACGGCCCTGGACATCCAGTGGTTGTTCTTCGAACGAGTGTCGAAGCATCTTGAGTCCGCCGGGGGCACCGACGTCGACCGTGAGGTCCTCCGGGTGTGGGAGGAGATCCTCACCGACCTGGAGGCGGACCCGGCCCGCACCAGCGACCGCCTCGACTGGGCCGCAAAGCGCTACCTGCTCGAGGGGTTCCGCCACCGCGACGCCCTCGCCTGGGGGGACCCGAAGATGCGTCTACTCGACCTCCAGTATCACGATGTCGACCCGGCGAGAGGCCTCTACCACCGGCTCGTCGGGTCCGGGAGGATGCAGCGGCTGTTCACGCCCCGGGAGATCGAAACGGCGGTGACCGACCCGCCCCCGGGCACCAGGGCCTACTTTCGGGGATCGTGTGTGGCCAAGTACGGCCACGCCATCGTCGCCGCCAACTGGGACTCTCTGCTCTTCGACACCGGGGGAGCCAGTCTCAAGCGGGTGCCTATGATGGAGCCCCTGAAGGGCCGGCGCGATCTCGTCGCCGGCCTCATTGATCGGTCCGACACCCCGGCCGACCTCATCGAAGCGCTCGGAGGCGACCATGGCTGAGCAGGAACGCAAGCGGGTCCGTAGAGACGACGCCACGCAGACTGACAAGCAGGCCGAGGAGCTCGCCGCCGCGTCCACCGAGGACCTCACCGACCGCATCGACGAGCTGCTCGACGAGATCGACAGCGTCCTCGAGGAGAACGCCGAGGAGTTCGTCAAGAACTACGTCCAGAAGGGCGGCCAGTGACCGAGGGCGATGGTCTGCCCCTCGCCAGGGTGACACCGGCCGAGAGCTTTACGGCGGTGCTCCAGGCACACGGGCTCAGCCCGCGTTGGGATGGCACCGCCAGCGCCAGCGTTCTGCAGGCACCGGATGGCACCACCGTGCTCGCCTTCCGGCTCGCCGACAGCGTCATCATGGCCGGAGACCGCCGCGCCACATCGGGGAACCTCATCGCCCATCGGCGCGTGCAGAAGGTCTATCCGGCAGACGACTATTCGGCGGTCGCCATCTCCGGAACGGCAGGCATCGCCCTCGAGCTGGTTCGCCTCTTCCAAACCGAGCTGGAGCACTACGAGAAGATCGAGGGGCATCGGCTCAGCGTGGCCGGCAAGGCAAACCACCTGGCGACGATGATCCGTAAGCAGCTCCCGCTCGCCTTCCAGGGGCTCGGCGTGATCCCCCTGTTCTGTGGCGTCGAAGAAGCGACCGGGGCCAGCCATCTCTACTCGTTCGACATCGTCGGGGGCTCGTACGAGGAAATCGACTACGCCGCCACCGGGTCAGGTGGTCGCGACGCACGGCTGTACCTTCGTACTGCCTACCGCCCCGACATGAACACCGATGACGCGATCGACCTGGCCGTGGCGGCGCTGGTCGCTGCTGCCGAGGAGGACACCGCCACCGGCGGGCCGGACATGCTGCGAAAGATCTACCCCAACGTCGCCATCGTCGACTCAGCCGGTTATCGGGAGATCGAGGACTCGAGGGTGGCCGAGGCCGCTCGCCGTGCGCTGGAGGAGAACTCATGAGCCTCCCCTTCTACGTCCCCCCCGAACAGCTGATGAAGGACCGGGCCGAGTTCGCCCGCAAGGGTATATCCCGGGGCAAGTCGATGGTGGCTATCACCTATGACGCGGGGATCCTTCTCCTCGGCGAGAACGCCAGCCGGACCCTTCAGAAGATCTCCGAGGTGTACGACCGCATTGCCTTTGCTGCCGTCGGCAAGCAGAACGAGTTCGAACAACTTCGGGTGGGCGGTATTCGACGCGCCGACATCACCGGCTACGCCTATTCCCGGGCCGACGTCACCGCGCGCAGCCTCGCTACCGCCTACGCCCAGACGCTCGGTCACATCTTCACCCAGGAGGTCAAGCCGTATGAGGTGGAGCTGATGGTGGTCGAGGTGGGTCAGGAGCAGGGGAGCGACACCATCTTTCGGATCACCTATGACGGCACGCTCTACGACGATCGCGAGTTCACCGCCATCGGGGGGTCCGCGGAGCCGCTGACCGCACACATCGGCCGGACCTACGCACCCGGCATGACGCTCGCCGCCGCCATCGCCCTCGCCAAGGAAGCCTGTCTGGCCGTTGCCGACGACGACGAGACCCCCGGATGGGAGGCGGCGATCCTCGATCGTGCCGCCCGTCGCAGGGCGTTCCGGCGACTGGCCGCGGCCGAACTCGAATGAGTGACGCCGACCCGTCCGACGCCCCCTTTGTCAAGGCGGGGACCCTCGGCGACCCGACCACGGCCCGCCTCACGGTGGCCCTGTTGGAGTCGGAGGGCATCCCCTGTATCGCCCGAGGACAAGTCTCGGGCGAGTTCCCGGTGACGATGGGCCGTCTCGCCGAGACCGAACTCTGGGTGCGCGCCGCCGACCTGGAGGAGGCCCGACGGATCATCGCCGACGCCGGCGATCGCGGCGCCGAAGGGAGCGATCCCACCCGTAGTGCTTCCCCCGTCGTGGCCATCGCCGTGGGCGTCTGCCTGGCACTGGCGGTCGTGCTCGCCGCGCTGCGGCTCTTCTGACCCCATAGGGGTACCCTCCCACCGGTGGAACGCCGCATCTTCGGGATGGAGAACGAATACGGGGTGACCTGCACCCTGCGCGGCCAACGCCGTCTCTCACCCGACGAAGTGGCCCGGTATCTGTTCCGCAGAGTCGTGTCGTGGGGCCGTTCATCGAACGTCTTCCTGGAGAACGGGGCACGGCTCTACCTCGACGTCGGGAGCCACCCCGAGTACGCCACGCCCGAATGTGACAGCCTCTACGACCTGATCGCCCACGACAAGGCGGGCGAACGCATCCTCGAAGGCCTGGTCCACTCTGCCCAGGAGCGTCTCGACGAGGAGGGGATCCGCGGCGACATCTTCCTGTTCAAGAACAACACCGACTCGGCCGGGAACTCCTACGGCTGCCACGAGAACTACCTAGTGAGCCGTCAGGCGGACTTCCAGGGGATGATCGACACCCTGATCCCGTTCTTCGTCAGCCGCCAGATCTTTGCCGGAGCCGGGAAGCTGCTCCAGACGGCGCGCGGGACCGTGTACTCGATGGCGCAGCGAGCCGAGCACATCTGGGAGGGGGTCTCCTCTGCGACCACACGATCGCGTCCTATCATCAACACCCGCGACGAGCCTCACGCCGATGCCGAGAAGTACCGGCGACTTCACGTCATCGCCGGTGATTCCAACATGTCGGAGTACGTCTCGTACGTGAAGACCGGCGTCACCGTGGCCATCCTCCAGATGCTCGAAGCCCAGGTGGTGTTCCGGGACCTCAGCCTGGAAAACCCGATCCGGGCCATCCGGGAGATCAGCCACGACATCACCTGCCGCCGGCCCGTGCGACTCGCCCACGGACGGGAACTGAGCGCCCTCGACATCCAGTGGGAGTACCTCGAGCGGGTGATGCGCTACGCCCGCAGCCCCGGTTTCCCCCCACAAGTCCAGCACGCCCTCAGCATGTGGGAGCACTTGCTCACCGGGCTCGAGAAGGATCCGCTGAGCCTGAAACGGGAGTGCGACTGGGTGGCCAAGTACCACCTCATCGAGGAGTACGCCACCCGGCGTCAGCTGCCCCGGACCGACCCCCGGCTCGCCCTCATCGATCTCTCATACCACGACGTAGATCAAACCCGGGGCCTCTACTACCTGCTCGAGCGAAAAGGTCTGATGGACCGGGTGGTCACCGACGCCGACATCGACACGGCGTTGGTCCAACCTCCCCAGACAACCCGCGCCCGACTCCGCGGCGACTTCATCCGTGCCGCCAAGGCCAAGAACCGTGACTTCACCGTCGATTGGGTCCACCTGAAGCTCAACGACCAGGCCCAGCGAACGGTCTTGTGCAAAGACCCGTTCAAAGCGGTGGACGAGCGGGTCGAGAAGTTGATCGCCAGTCTCTAAGAGGCTGTCGGCTCAGCCGACAGCCGTACTTGGTACTTGGTACTTGGTATGGGGTTGGACCCACCTGACTCCCTCCCCCCGAAGGGGGGAGTACCTGGCGGCGGAGCCGACGAGGGGACCGAGTGATCAGGCCTTTT
>DATKBG010000087.1:0-9317 GCA_035514255.1 Acidimicrobiia bacterium | reverse complement strand
TCACGGACCGCCTCGCCGCCGACAAGCCCGACGCCGTCCTCGTCGACCTTCAGGTCGGGTCGATGGGCGGCATGGCCATGTGTCGCGAGGTCAGATCCACGGGGGACGATGCACCGCCGGTGATCCTGTTGCTCGACCGCGACGCCGATTCGTTCCTGGCAGGACGCTCAGGAGCGGTCGCCGCAGTCCGTAAGCCCTTCTCGTCAGATGCGCTCCGCTCCGCCATCGACGCCGCCGTTGGTGCCGACACCCCGGCCTAGATCACCGGCAGGCGAAGTCCTCGGTCGGGATCGGCACTGCGAACGCCACCTCCAGCGTGGTGTCGCTGCCCTCTATGTCGGACATGACGACCGTTCCGGTGGCCACACCACCGTCGGTGCTGATGATCGGACCGTCGGCCGGGGCTCCGGACTGGATGTCCGTCCAGGAGCTGCCGGTCATCATCATGGCGCCGCCACTGAAGATGCCCTCCGGGCCGAACCAGCTGACATCGTGCGTGTCGCCGCCGGCGAAGGTATAGACCACCAGGTCGAGCTGCACCCGCCCGTCAGGGCTGGAGCCGAGGGCTTGCATCTCCAGGTCGAAGGCCAAGTCTTCGACGTACTCGCACTTGAGCACCATGTCGAAGGTGTAGGTCGTCCCGTTCACCGTTGCGGTACCGCCGTCTCCTGACGGCGGCGCTCCCGGAGGGACGGTGGTGTCCGACCCACCGACCGCCGTGGTCCCGGTCTGGTCACCCGTCCTGCCTGGCGTGTCCGAACCCCTGGCACCGCCGCACGCGACGAGCGCGAGTGACATGACGACCAGTGCAATGACATGCGGTTGGCGACGACGCATCGACTCTCCTCTACCTGACATCTCCCGCCGACCGTAGATGTCTGTCAGTCCTATGCGGAACAGCCGTCGGGAACCACTACGCTTCCGCCCCTACGGGACGTGGCGCAGCTTGGTAGCGCGCATCGTTCGGGACGATGAGGTCGCCGGTTCAAATCCGGCCGTCCCGACCTCAAGAATCGCAATTCGCGATTCGCGGTTCGCAATTCGCAAGAGTCAGGTGAATCGCGAATTGCGAATTGCGTATCGCGAATCGCTGCCGCTAGCTCTTAGCTAGCGGCTATCTCCGCTATCTGCACCGCGTTGAGGGCTGCGCCTTTGCGCAGGTTGTCTCCGACGGCCCACAGCGACACGCCGCCCGGACGACCGAGGGTTTCCCGGACCCGTCCGACGAGAACCTCGTCGATCCCGGCGGCGTCGAGAGGGGTCGGCACCTTGTCGTGCCACACCTCCACCCCGGGGGCGGCGGACATCAGTCCCACCGCCTCCTCGGCATCCATGGACCGCGAGAACCAGGCGGTGGTCGCCACCCCATGACCGGCGACCACCGGAACGCGCACACAGGTGGGTTCCACCATCACGGTCGGGGCGTCAAGGATCTTGCGGGTCTCGTTCACCAACTTCATCTCCTCGTCGGTGTAGCCGCCCTCGACCGCTGCACCGGCGAACGGCACCACGTTCCAGCCGATCGGGCGCGCGTACACGCCCTCGGGCGGCTCGATCCAACTCCCCGTTCGAAGGCCATCGGGGTCGGCACCGAGGTGGGCAGCCTGCTCGATCAGGGTGTCCACGCCCTTCTGCCCCGATCCCGAGACCGACTGGTAGGAGGTCGCCACCATCTGCTCGAGGCCCGCGGCGCGGTGCAGGGGCGCCACCGCCATGAGCAGCACCATCGTCGTGCAATTGGGGTTGGCGATGATCCCCTGATGGGCGGCGATCGCATCATCGTTGACGCCGGCGACGACCAGGGGCACACCCGGGTCCATACGCCACGCCGACGAGTTGTCGACCACCAGCGCGCCCGCCTCGGCGAACCGACGCGCATGAAGGCGCGACCGATCGGCACCCGCTGAGAAGAGGGCGACCTCCAACCCGGCGGGATCGGCGCCGGCGAGATCCTCGACTACGACGGGACCCCAGGCGGTCTCGACAGTGCTACCTGCTGATCGCTCAGAGGCCATGAGACGGAGGCGGTCCACAGGGAAAGCGCGCCGCTCGAGCGTGGCGAGCATCTCCCGGCCCACCGCGCCCGTGGCTCCGACAACGGCGACCGTGGTCATGATGCGGTGGCCATCGTCGGCGGCTGGAAGGCGTCGTGGAGCAAGCGGACCGCCGTGGGAGCGTCGTCCTCGTCGATCAGGCACGACACCCGGATCGACGACGTGGTGATCATGTCGATGTTGATACCGGCGTCACCGAGGATGCGGAACATGTCGGCGACCACCTGCGGATGCGAACGCATCCCGGCACCGACGATCGACACCTTGGCGACCCGGTCGTCGATCTCCACTCCGGTAGACGAGATCTCGGCGGCGACGCCCTCGAGGAGCGGCCGGGTCATGGCCATCTCGCCGCGAGGAACGGTGAACGAGATGTCCGTCACCCCCGCACTCGACTGGTTCTGCACGATGGTGTCCACTGAGATGCCGGCCCCCGCCAGGGCGCCGAACAGGGTGGCGGCAACCCCGGGCGTGTCGGGTATGGAGCGCATTGTCACCTTCGACAGCGTGGTGTCGTGCGCCACCGCGCTCACCAACGCCTGTTCCATGGTCGTCTCCTTGACCCACGTGCCCTCGCCGTCGTCGAAGGACGACCGGACATGGATGGGAACCGAGTACCTCATGCCGAACTCTACGGACCTCCCCATCAGTACCTGAGTACCGGCAGCCGCCAACTCGAGCATCTCCTCATACGAGATCTCGTCGAGCTTGCGGGCCTCGGGGACCCACCGGGGATCGGCGGTGAACACCCCCGCAACGTCGGTGAGGATCTCGCACTCGTCGGCCCCGAGAGCGGCGGCGAAGGCGACCGCGGTGGCGTCGGAGCCCCCTCGCCCCAGCGTGGTGATCTCCTTGGTGTCTGGATTCACTCCCTGAAAGCCGGCGACGATCATCACCTTGCCGGCGGCGAGCCCCTCTTCGACGCGAAACGGTCGGATGTCCTTGATCTTCGCCTGCCCGTGCGACATGTCGGTGAGGATGCCCGCCTGGGAGCCGGTAAGGCTCAGCGCTTCGACACCCTGGTCGCGGATCGCCATCTCGAGCAGCGACATCGAGATCCGCTCTCCGGCCGTGAGCAGCATGTCGAGGGCCCGTGGATGCGGGTTGTCGCTCACCTGGCGGGCCATGTCGAACAACTCGTCGGTGGTGTGGCCCATGGCCGACACAATGACGACCACAGAGTCGCCGGAGCGCCGACGATCCGCCACCCTGCGGGCGACCGCACGAATCCGCTCGACGTCGCCGACCGACGTACCGCCGTACTTCTGAACAACGAGAGCCATCGACCCGAGCGTACCGGCGCCATCCGGCTAGCCCGGTGTACCCGCCGGAGCGATCGATGGACACCGAGCGCCGGTAACCTCAAACCCGTGATGCGCCGTGCCGTCAGCCTCCTCGCCCTGGTCGCCGTCGTCGCCGTCTCGTGCGGCGGCGACTCGAGTGGCCCCCCGGTCACCTCGGCCGAGTACACGGCCTTTCGTAACCAGCCCACCGCCTGTGGAGGCTCGGCTCCGTCCGAAGCGCAGGCCATGGCGTTCGATGCGCCCGAGGACCAGGGCCTGACGGGAACCGTACGGGTGCGACTCGACACGTCCTGCGGGCCGATCACCCTCGATCTGTTCTCCGAAGTGGCCCCGCAGGCGGTGAACAGCTTCGTGTTCCTCGCCCGTGCCGGGTACTTCGACGGCACCGTGTTCCACCGCATCGTCCCGGGGTTCGTTATCCAGGGTGGTGACCCGACCGCAGCCGGAACCGGCAACCCCGGCTATCGCCTGCCCGATGAACTGCCCCCGGAGGGATTCGCCTACAGCCCCGGCGTGGTCGCGATGGCCAACTCCGGTCCCGACTCGGCAGGGAGTCAGTTCTTCATCGTGGTCGCCGACATCCAACTACCGGCCACCTTCACGGTGTTCGGCGGCTTCGTCGACGGAGCCGACGCAATCGCCGCGATCCTCGCCGTGCCGCTGGCGGTGAACTCCCGCGGCGAGCGCAGCGTCCCTCTCGAGACGGTCTACATCGAATCGGTGACCGTCGAGGGCTGATGGTTGTCGACCTGCACACGCACTCGGACTACTCGGACGGCTCCGACCACCCATCGCGGATTGTCGAACTCGCCGTGGCCGCCCACCTCACCGCGGTCGCCCTCACCGACCACGACGGCATCGACGGCAACGCCGAGGCGGTGACGGCGGGCGAGGGCCGCATCGAGGTGATCCCCGGAGTGGAACTGTCGGTGGCGTGGGGCGATCGAGCCGTCCACCTCCTCGGCTATTGGATCGAACCCGACACCCCCATCGCCGAGCTCCTCGCCGACATTCGGGGCAACCGGGATGAACGGAACCGGGACATGGTCGCCGCGCTCGTCGACCTCGGTATCGACATCACCGAGGACGACATCGCCATCGAGGGGGGTCGGGGCTCGGTGGGACGCCCCCACATCGCCGCGGTCCTCGTCCAGAAGGGCGTCGTCGCCACCATCGCCGACGCCTTCGACCAGTACCTCGCCGCCGGCAGACCCGCTTATCGGGGTCGGCTGCGCCTGGATCTTCCCGAGGCAGTCGACCTGATCCACCGCTCGGGTGGCGTGGCCGCGGTGGCCCATCCGCACACCATCGCCGATCGGGAGACCGAGTTCCTCGAGCTGTTCGAACTGCTCACCGATCTCGGCGTCGACGGTGTCGAGTGCCACTACGGGGAGTACGCCCCCGACCTCAGAGACCGCCTGGATCGTCACGCCCGCTCCCTGGGCCTCGTGCCCACCGGTGGCAGCGACTACCACGGAACGTACAAGCCCGGGCTCGCCGTGGGTACCGGAAGAGGCGACCTGCGCGTCCCCGACACGGCCGTCGCCGAACTCCGAGAGCGACGAATTTCGGGCTAAGGACGACGCGGAGAGCTGCCGATAGCGGATGTCTTGGCGAATAAATCATCCCCCCGGCCCCGCAAGAGGGAAGGACCGGTGGACTACCGGTCTGCCCGCCTTGCTTTCCAGCGCTCCCGCGCTGCAATGGCGCTCGCCCTCCTCGGCGTCGCCGCCTTCGGCATCGTTGGCGAGGTTCCGGGCAGTGTTCTCAAGGCTTCGGTCATCGCGTTGGTCGTGGTCGATGCCCTGGTCCGGACTCGAATCAAGGGTGGACCGCTGACTCCGTTGGCAGTAGACGCCCTGGCCGCAGGAGCGGTCCTCGGGGTGGGCACCCAGGGTGGCATCGCCCTGGTCGCCTTCGGCGCCTACGCCGTCGCCGCCGCCATCACCTTCACCGGCATCCGCGGCCTCCTCGTCGTAGGTGTCGCGTCAGCGGCCGGTGTCGCCATCCGCCTCGCCATCGGCACCGCAGCGGTGATCACGCCGACGACCACGGCGATCCAGTGGACGGAGGCGTCGCTCTTTCTCGGTGCCCTGGCGCTGACCCTCATGGCCGGCGCCCGCCGCATGGAGGCGGCCCGTGCCCGCCAACAGGCGGTGATCAACGCCGAGCGCCGCGCATCGGAGATGAAGAACGAGTTCGTGGCCATGGTCACCCACGAACTGCGCACGCCACTCACCACCATCGCCGGGTTCGCCATGACCATGAAGGACGGATGGCGTGACCTGGATCCGGACGAGGTCGACGACTTCCTACGCATCATCGTCGGCGAGGCCGAGCACCTGGGCAACCTCGTTGAGGACGTCCTCGCCATCCCCCGCCTGGAAGCGGGGAACCTGCTGCTCGACGCCACCGACTTCCAGTTGCGTCCCGCCGTCTACAAGATCGTCGACCTTCTGTACCCGGCCAGCGGAGAGCGGTCGGCCGCGGTGACCATCGGCGGCAACGTCAACGTCTGTGCCGATCCCAACCGGGTCGAACAGGTGCTGCGCAACCTCCTGGAGAACGCCCGCAAATACGGTGGCGATCAGGTGAGCATCGAAGCAACACCGGCCGGCGACGACTACCAGATCGTCATCGCCGACAACGGCTCCGGTGTCTCGGTGGACGACCGCGACCGCATCTTCGGGACCTTCGAACAGGCGCGACAGGGACACTCACGCACCCAGTCGGGATTCGGACTCGGGTTGGCGGTGGCGAAGCACCTGATCGAGGCGATGGGCGGGCGGATCTGGTACGAACCGGGCTTCCCGGTCGGCGCTCGATTCTGTTTCACCCTTCCGCGAGCCGTCGCCGACGCCGATCCGCAGCCACAGCCGGCCGGCGGCAAGGAGTCGGCCGTCGCCTAGAGGTCAGGTGGGTGGTGCCGGGGAGCGTCGCAGACCGTCGGTCTCGTCGGCGAACGGCGAGGTCACCTCTCGAGGGCGCCCCGACATCACCCAGGCGCCCTGAACCGGCCTGGGTGCGGGCACCGATCGCGCCGCGGTCAGCTCGTCCTCGAAGACGGCGAGAGCGGCGAGCACCGCAGCGGCTTCCAGGGAGCCCACCCCGCCGTCGAAGTCGAAACTCATGCCGTCACCTCCACGAGCTCGATGAGGGTACCGCCGAACACACGGGGATGGACGAAGGCGATCCGATGCCCGCCGCCACCGATACGCGGCTGCTCGTCCACCAGCTCGGCTCCCTGGGAGCGGAGGTCGTCGAGAGCCCCGTCGATATCGACCACCTGAATCGCCACGTGGTGGAGTCCCTCGCCGCGCTTGGCGACGAAGCGCCCCACCGGGCCATCAGCCGAGAGCGGCATCAGAAGCTGCAGGTATGAGCCGCCGAGGGGGATCATCGCCTCTTCCACGTCCTGCTCCTCCACAACCTCCCGATACAGCGGTTCAACGCCATAAAGGGCGCGAAATCGCTCGATCGCGGCATCGAGGTCCTTTACGGCAATCGCTGTGTGGTGCAAGTTGAGCGGGAGCATCGGGAGAGGAGGCTACCGGCTACCAGCTACCGGCTGCCCGAAACGACGGATGACGGAGGACGGATGACGGATGACGGGCAACAGGCAATGGGTAGTGGGCAACAGGCAACCGGTAACGTGCACCCCATGGCAACTGTCATCACCTCGGCCGTTCGCACACCGATCGGACGCTTTGGGGGAGCCTTCAAGGAGGTGCGCGCAGTCGACCTCGGAAGCGCTGCCATCGCCGCCGCGCTGGACCGGTCCGGGGTGGATCCGGCCCGACTCGACGAGGTCGTATTCGGGCACGTCCTCCAGGCAGGCGCCGGTCAGATCACCTCGCGTCAAGCGGCCGTCGGCGCCGGAATCCCGATGACCGTCCCCGCCACCACCATCAACAAGGTGTGCCTCAGTGGCATGTCGGCGATCGCCATCGCCGATCGCGCCATCCGCCTGGGAGAAGCGTCCCTCGCCGTCGCCGGCGGGATGGAGTCGATGAGTACTGCTCCCTACGTGCTGCCGACCGCCCGATGGGGGGCCCGCATGGGTGACACCACCCTCGTCGACGTGATGACCCACGACGGCCTGTGGTGCGCCTTCGACAAGTGCACCATGGGTGAGTCGTCCGACCTCCGCAACGCTGCCCTCGGCATCGGGCGCGAGGAGCAGGACGAGTGGTCGGCGGCCAGCCACGCCCGCGCCGCCTCCGCCGACACCACCGCCGAGGTCATCCCGGTTCAGGTTCCCCAGCGCAAGGGCGACCCGGTGACCGTCACCAGCGACGAGGGGATCCGCCAGGAGGCCGACCTCGCCTCACTGAGCGCCCTCCGACCGGCCTTCGCTCCCGACGGCTCCATCACTGCCGGCAATGCCTCTCAGATCTCCGACGGGGCCGCGGCCCTGGTGCTCGCCGACGCCGATGCGGCCGCCGCCGCCGACCTCCCGATCCTGGCCAGGGTGATCGCGTACGGTCAGGTGGCGGGTCCGGACGCGACGCTGCATGAGCGACCTGCCGAAGCCATCCAGGTGGCGCTCAAGAGGGCCGGCATGGCCGTGTCGGACCTCGATCTAATCGAGATCAACGAGGCGTTCGCCGCCGTCGCCCTGTGGTCGGCGCGGCTGCTCGGCCTCGACCACGACCGGGTGAACGTCCACGGAGGCGCCGTCGCTCTCGGCCATCCCCTCGGAGCGACCGGTGCCCGCATCGTGGTCACGCTCATCAACGCCTTGCGCCTCAGAGGCGGTGGCGTCGGCGTCGCCGCCCTGTGCGGTGGCGGGGGCCAGGGGGACGCACTCGTGGTCGAGGTCGCCGGATGACCGATCTCCCCGCCGACAGGAATCTCGCCCTCGATCTGGCCAGGGTCACCGAGGCCGCAGCCATGGCCTCCGGCCGCTATCAGGGTCGAGGCGACAAGGAGCGGGTCGATCAGGCTGCCGTCGACGCCATGCGCGCCGTCCTCGGGACCGTCGACATGGACGGTGTGGTCGTGATCGGCGAGGGCGAAAAGGACCACGCCCCGATGCTCTACAACGGCGAGCGGATCGGCAACGGAAACCCACCGCAGGTGGACATCGCCGTCGACCCGGTGGACGGCACCGAACTCACCGCCAACGGCGGACCGGGGGCACTGGCAGTGATGGCACTGGCCGAGCGCGGAACGATGTACGCCCCCGGGCAACTCGTATACATGGACAAGATCGCGGTCGGTGAGGAAGCCAGGGGGTCCATCGACCTCGAGGCACCGGTGGAGGAGAACCTGCGGCGCATCGCCCGGGCCCTCGGAAAGGACGTCGACGACCTGACCGCCATCATCCTCGACCGGCCTCGCAACGAGCCACACATTGCGGCCGCCCGGGCCGCCGGGGCACGCATCCGCCTCATCCCGGACGGCGACATCTCGGCGGCCACCGCCACCGCGTTCCCCGAGTCGGGGATCGACGTGCTCCTCGGCATCGGCGGATCCCCCGAGGCGGTCATAGCCGCCTGCGCGCTCTTGTGCATGGGAGGCGAGATGCAGTGCCGGCTGTGGCCCCGGGACGACTCGGAGCGTCGCTACGCGGCCGAGGCCGGACTCGACCTCGACGAGATCATCGACCTGCGTCGTCTCGTGTCGGGCGATGACGTGTTTTTCGCCGCCACCGGCGTCACCGACGGCGAGCTCCTCGACGGCGTCCGCTACACACCGGGCGGCGCCCGCACGCACAGCGTCGTGATGCGATCGAAGACGGGAACGATCCGCTTCATGGAGGCACAGCACCGTTTCGATCGGCTCGGCGAGGTGACCAGCGCCTACGAGCCGATCATCGATTCGATCCAGTCGTCGTAGCGCGGGGCCACTTCCACCCAATCGAACGCGCCGGTGATCGCCCGCAGCCCCGCGGCGTCGCGTCGGGTGCCTTCGATGTCGTCCACCGCCGCCCTCAAGAGCTCGACGGCGTGCGCGG
>DATKBG010000086.1:0-8231 GCA_035514255.1 Acidimicrobiia bacterium | reverse complement strand
GTGCCGATCGACACCAGGGTGTCCATGCTGGCGGACCGTGCCTTGAGTCGGATGAAGGCGTTGCGATGGAACTGCCAGCCGAAGAGGAACTCGACCGGGGTCACCAGCGCCCACACGGTGATCAGCAGCCACCGTTGGTCCATCGGACCCAACATCGAGAGCACTACGGCGGGAACGGTGAAGACTGCCGAAGCAGCAGCCAGCCGACCCTGGCGCCGGGTCTCGGCCGTGTAGTGGTCGGTGACGCTGTGCCGGTGCTCGGCATCCGCCGGGCTCACCTCGTAGCCGATCCTGGCGACCGCCTGCTGGAGCGCCTCCACGTCGAGGTCGTCGCCGACCACCCGAGCGCGCTGTCCGGCGAAGGTGACCGTCGCCGACTCCACGCCATCCTGGCGCGACAGCACGCGTTCCACCCGCAGCGCACACGACGCACAGGTCATTCCCGTGACGTCGAGCTGGAGTTCGTTGGTGGTGGTGGTGGTGGGTGAGGTCATGTCCTCAGCTCACAGCTCACAGCCAGAGCGGTCTGGCTGTTGGCTGTTGGCTGTCGGCTGTCAGCTTGCTGGAACCTCATAACCCTGGCCCTCGATGGCGGCGATGATCGACTCCATGGTGACGGGCTCGTCATAGGCGACGGCGATGGTGGCGGTCGGGACGTCCACCATGACTCTGGATACGCCGTCGAGTTCGCCGATGGCGTCCTCGAGCGACGACTTGCAGTGGTCACAGTGGATCTCGGGTACGCGCAGGGTTGCTTCGGTCATTAGGTCCTCCTCAGGATGCGTCGTCGATCGGTCCGGTGGCGGTGGGGGTGTAACGGAGGGTCTCCATGAGTTCGGTGACGATCTCGGAGGTCCGTCCCTCGGAAACGGCATGGAGCACGCAGGTCTCCACATGGTTCTCGAGGATCACCCGGTTCACCTTCTCTAGTGAACCCTGGAGAGCCGATACTTGTTTCATGATCTCGGGGCAGTAACGCTCGTCCTCGACCATGGCGATCACCCCGTCGAGGTGTCCGCGCACGGTTTTCAGTCGGTTGAGCGCCGACTGCTTGTGGTTTCCCTTCACAAGGGGAGTGTAGGCACCCCACCGGGGGTGGGGTAGCCAGCGTCGAGGCGACGGCTGATGGCTCATGGCTCATGGCCAGATCGTCATCCGTCATCCGTCATCCGTCCGCGTGGTCTGGAGCCTGGTTAGCCTCTTGGCTCATGGCTCCCATCTTTCCGGACATCGTTGCCGCTATCGGGAACACGCCGTTGGTGAGGCTTTCTAGGCTGCATCCGTCGGGGAATCTGGTGGCGAAGATCGAGTCGATGAACCCGGGCGGCTCGAGCAAGGATCGCATCGCCCTGGCGATGATCGAACGAGCCGAGGTGTTGGGGCGTTTGAAGCCCGGGGACACCATCGTCGAGCCCACCAGCGGCAACACCGGCGTCGGGCTGGCCATGGTGGCTGCCCTCAAGGGGTACAAGCTGATCGCCGTCATGGCCGACAAGCAGTCCAAGGAGAAGCAGGACCTGCTGCGGGCCTACGGTGCCGAGGTCGTGGTATGCCCCAGCGACGTGGCCCCGGAGGACCCGACTTCCTATTACTCGGTGGCCGAGGAGCTGGCATCCCGCCCCGGCCACTATCGGCCCGACCAGTACTCCAACCCGGCGAACCCGGAGGCCCAATACCGCACCACCGGCCCGGAGATCTGGGAACAGACCGGGGGAGCCATCGGCGTCCTGGTCGCCGGCGTCGGCACCGGCGGCACCATCACCGGAGTGGGGCGCTACCTGAAGGAGCAGAACCCGGCGGTTCGGGTGGTCGGGGTAGACCCCGAGGGTTCCATCTACACCGCGGCGAGCGAAGAGGACGTCACCCCGTATCTGATCGAGGGTGTAGGGGAGGACTTCTGGCCGGAGGCGTTCGATCCGGGCATCGTCGACGAGTACGAGATGGTCGACGACGGTGAGGCGTTTCTGATGACCAGGCGGGTGGTGCGCGAGGAGGGGATCCTGGTGGGCGGCTCGGGCGGCATGGCGATCGTCGGTGCCATGCGATCAGCGGAGCGGTACCCCGACGATCTGGTGGTGGTCATCGTCCCCGACGGAGGCCGCAACTACCTGGGCAAGATCTTCGACGACGACTGGATGCGAGAGAAGGGGTTCATTGAGTAGCTAACAGCTCATGGCTCATGGCCAGACCAAGTGTCGGGTGCGCCGAGCCGGGGCGGTCGCCGTCTCCCAGCTAGCATTCCGACACTTGCCCTCCGTCTCCATGGGCTGGGCCCGTCGACTGGGCCGAGCTCTGCTGTTGCAGGTAGCGGTCTACCGCGAGGTAGGGGCCACGCGAATGGCTAGGCCCGAGAGCCTCGCGGCCATCGGTATGGCGGCATCGAGCCACGCTCTTTGGGCGTGGTTCCGGTCACCTGGTGAGGCGGCTCCTGCCGCCTTAACGGCATTCACGGCAGAGGTGGCCATGTGGCTGATCGTGGTGACGTCGGTGTACGCCGTCGTCAGGCTCACACGGACCGAGCGGCGGCTGGCATTCAGAGAGGTGTTCAATCCGGTGGCGCTCGCCGACGCCCCGGGGGGAATCATGATCCTGGGGCTGATACCCCTCCTGCGAAGCTTCACTCCTCTGCTTGTCCTGGCAGGCGTGTGGAGGATTGGCGCCCTGTGGGTGGCGGTTCGAACCCTGGGATTGACCAGCATTGGCTTACGAGTGGCAGTGGTACTCGTCTCTTTGCTGGCCGGACTCGTCGTCTTCGGGGCTAGTGGCACCATTCTCTGGTCGGTCTTTCCCGAGTAGGCACGCGACGAGACCGGTCGCTCATAGGGCGACGGCGAGATCGGGCGACCTCAAAGGCGATTTGTGGGTCGGCACCCTCGCCCCACCGAACCTGGTCGCGGAGACTACTTGGGAGGCAAGGCGGTTGAGATCGGCTCGCGCCGCTTCCACCACCACGCCAGTGCGAGCGACAACGGCAGGAATCCCACGAGCGCGTGGTCGAGCAGATGCCAATCGTCTGCCACGTCGACTCCCTCCGCGGTGCGGACACAGAATCCAGGAGGCTCCATCCCAGCCAGATCGGGGAGAACACATGGGTTGAGCAGGTGCGGGAGAACCTCGCCCCCGACCAGGACAAGAAGCGGGCCCACCACGGCGGTAACGCCTACCGCCAGCGCACGTCGTCCATGGCCCCGTAGCGCAGCGACCAGGCTGAGCAGCAGCGAGAGACCTCCCATGAGCAGGGCTATCCCAAGCAATAGGAGATGCGCCCCCGACGGCAGCAGAAGCAACGGTGATGCGCCACCGAGGTCGATACCGAAGCAGGGCGGATCGGGACATGCATCGGGCGGTGCGTCCGGAAGGTCCGGGGACCACACCAGCGCGAGGAGACCGAGCGCGACGGCCACGACACCGGCCACGACCACCACCACCACGGCCCAACGAGCCAGACGCTCCGCCCACACGCGACCGGTCATGACGCCCCGACCGCTATCGCCTGGCTTCCGGGCCCGAAGACCCAGTCAATCCGGCCACGCGACCGCCGCTCTTTAGCTGCCATCCGGCGCCCAATCAACAGGAAGCCGAGGAGCGGCCCCGATTCCCACGACGACCAGCACCCACCACGGCAATGCTCCACCTCCGCCGAGGTTCGGCTCGGACTGTGCACAGGACATCGAAGCGTCGCAGCCACCGATACCACCGTAGGCCGAGACACCCCAGAACGACGACACAACTCCGAAAACTGCACCATCCCCGCCGCCAGCTCACAAAACTCGAGCCGCTCACTCACCACCGACACCTCCCGCAACGGCACCGCACACCTCCACACTCGACAACAGGGTGTAAAGGATGTCCACGCACACCTGCAAAGGATGACCCCGGTCCGCACACGGGGGAGGACAGGGGTTCCCGCTCCTCTACCCTTCTCCTGTGAAGTTCGAGACGCAGGCCATTCATGCGGGGCAGGATCCCGATCCCACCACCGGGGCGGTCGTGGTACCCATATACGCGACCAGTACCTATGCCCAGGAGGCACCAGGGAAGCACGGTGGGTACGAGTACTCCCGCACCGACAACCCCACCCGAACGGCCCTCCAGGAGGCGCTGGCGGCCCTTGAGGGGGTGGACCCGGACTCCGGTGGCGGGTCTGTCGCCACGGCTTCGGGCATGGCGGCGACGGCGCTGGCCGGTTACCTGCTCAAGCAGGGCGACCACGTGCTGCTGCCCGACGACGCCTACGGCGGCACCTTCCGCTTCTTCGCCCGGGTGCTCGGGGATCAGGGTTTCGAGTGGAGTGTGGCCCCGCCCACCGACCTCGATGCGGTAGCAGCAGCGATCCGCCCAACCACCCGTCTCGTCTGGATCGAGTCTCCGACCAACCCTCTCCTTCGGGTGGTCGACATCGTTGCCATCGCCGAGGTCGCCCACGCCGCCGGTGCGCTGCTCTGCGTCGACAACACCTTCGCTACCCCCTACCTGCAGCGGCCGATCGAGTACGGGTCAGACCTGGTACTCCACTCGACGACCAAGTACCTGGGCGGGCACAGCGACGTAGTCGGCGGTGCGCTGGTCACCGGGGATCCCGACCTCCACGAGCGGCTGCGCTTCCTCCAGAACGCCGCCGGACCCGTGCCCGGCCCGTTCGACGCCTTCCTGGTGCAGCGAGGGCTGAAGACGCTGGCGGTGCGCATGGAACGCCACTGCGAGAACGCCGAAGCCGTCGCCCGGTTCCTGGCCGCCGACCCTCGGGTCGAGGAGGTCTTCTATCCGGGGTTGGAGGACCATCCGGACCACGCACTGGCGCATCGCCAGATGGGGGCCTTCGGCGGGATGGTGTCGTTCCGTCCCGGGGGAGGGGCCGAGGTCGCCCACCGGGTGGCCAGTACCACCGAGCTGTTCTTCCTGGCCGAATCCCTCGGTGGCGTGGAGTCGCTCATCGAGGTCCCGGCGGCGATGACCCACCTGTCGGTGGCCGGTACCGACCTCGAAGTGCCAGAGGACCTGATCCGGCTGTCCGTGGGCATCGAACACGTCGACGACCTCATCGAGGACCTGGACCGAGCGCTGGGCTAGGGCTGCCTTCGGCAGCAGCCACCAGCTACCAGCTTCCAGCTACCTGACGCGAGCCGCAGGCTCGCTATCCGTATTCGGCGATCCTGGTGGGCTCGATGACGACGGTTACTCGCACCATGCCCTCGGCGCGGGGGTATTCCTTACCCCGGTATTTGAGGGCGAGTCTGTCGATGACCTCCCAACCGTCGGAGGTCCGCATCTCGACCACCTTCCCCTGAATCGAGAAGTTCTTGTAGGGGGCGTCCCCGGGGCTGATCGAGATGGCCACTCGCGGGTCACGCTTCAGGTTGCGCCATTTGCGGCGCCCTTCCGCCGTGTTGACGACGATCCGGTCCCCGTCGCGCATCGCCCACACCACACTCGCCTGCGGCATGCCATCGGGATCCAGGGTGGTGAGGTGGGCGAAGTTGGACCCGTCGAGGACCTCCTTCACGGCATCGGACATCTCCACTGGCACGGCACGCTCTCCTGGTTGGTTCGGGGGTTGACGGTAGCCAAAGGGGCGAGGGGCCAGGGGCGAGGGGAGGTCCAAGTACCAAGTACTTGAGGGTCGCTCGCTTCGCGCTGGTCCGCACGCCGGGTGGCCTGCCTTGCCCCGGGCTACGCTCCCCCCATGCCCATCGACATGCCTCGTTTCGAGTCCCTGGTCGGTACCGAAGTCGGCGTCGGCGAGTGGATGGAGATCACCCAGGACCGCGTCGACGCCTTCGCCGATGTGACCGACGACCACCCGTGGATCCATCAGGCCGGGGAAGCCGCCGACAACGGGCCGTTTGGCGGCCCGATCGCCCATGGTTTCCTGACGCTCTCGCTCTTTACGGCACTCACCGGCACCGTGGTGGCTGGCCTGGGAGAGGGGGCGGCGATGGCGATCAACTACGGCTTCGAACGGATCCGCTTCGTCAGCCCGGTGCGGGTCGGTTCGCGCATCCGGGCACGGGTCAAGCTCCTCGAGGCGACTCAGATCGACAACGGCGTCCAACTGAAGAACGAGATCACCCTGGAGATCGACGGCATGGATCGCCCGGGTGTTGTGGCCGAGCATCTGGTCCGCTACTACGGCTGAGCGCGCTCTGAGTCAGGACGATTTGATCAGGTGCCGGGATACGACAGGTGTCTGGATTAGCCTGCGACGGCGATGAGTAACGGAACCCGACCCGCCATCCTCTTGGGAGACCTCCTGTCGAAGGACGGTCCGCACCAGGAACTCGCCGAGCGCTTTCTCGCCGGGGCATGCCTGCGGTGCGGTTCGTTCCGGGTGGATCAGCGACTCGACCGGTCCGAGAGCCGATGCGATGACTGCTTGTCGTTGGACCCGCTCTGAGGGTTCACTCGTTCCAGGCGACCGTTCCCGCCGGGATCGGCACCGGTATGCCTTCCAGCCAGGTGTCCACCACGCTGGCGCCTCGCAGGTCGGTCGCCGAACCGTCCACCGGGTCGATATCGAGCACGGTGAAGGTCGCTGGCGCCCCGGCGACGAGGGAAGCGTCGTCGCCGACAGATCGTGCCGCGTCGTCGGTGAACAGGGCGAGCGCTTCATCGGCACTAAGCCCTTCCTCGGGCACGATCCCACAGCGGTCCCGTGCCGCGGCCATGCCCCACAGCGGGTGCGGCGGCTCGACCGGGCAGTCCGAGCCGCCGGCGAGCGGCGCACCAGCGTCGATGAGTGAGCGGAACGGGTAGGTCCGCCGGAGGCGATCGGAGCCGACCCGCTTCTCCAGCCACTCGGTCTCCGACGCGATGAACGCTGGCTGAACCGACGCGGTGATGCCGAGGCGCCCGAAGCGGGCGATGTCGGCCTCCGTGAGGACCGAGGCGTGCTCGACCCGCAGCCGTGCCGGGTCGGCACCCTCTGCGATGAGACGTTCCATCAGGTCGAGCACATTGGTGTTGGCCCGATCGCCGATGGCATGGATGGCGACCAACCCCCCGAGTCGCAACGACGCCTTCGCCAGCTCGTAGGCCCACGCCGGGTCGAGGCGGTCGGTGCCGGTCTCTTCCGGGTGATCAGCGAATCCGGCGTGCATGGCGGCGGTGTGGCCCCCCAGGCTCCCGTCGGAGAACATCTTCACGCCGGCGAACCGAACCTTCCCACCGGCCGACTCCAAGCGCTCAGCCGCTCTCTCCAGGTCGTCGGGAGAGGCGGCGACGACGATCACCCGCATGTCGACGGCGAGGCGATCGGCGGCGTCGATGATCCGATCCACCTCGGGATCGCCACCGGACCACGGGCCGCTGTCCGTCCACGCCATCGCGCCGATGCCAGTGATTCCCACAGAGGCGAGGCCGTAGGAGGAGGCGACGAGGGCGTCGGCACCCACCGGCGGTGCCAACGGAAGCAGGGCGTCGGCGACTGGCCCGATCGCCTCCTCGCGCAGCACGCCGGTTGGGGTGCCATCCGACTCCCGGTCGAACGACCCGCCGCTCGGATCCTGCGTGCCCCGGGTGATGCCGGCGACGACGAGCGCTGCCGTGTTGGCCACGGCGACGTGCCCGCAGTAGCGCAGCAGCATCGTCGGCCGCTCGCCGGTGATGGCATCGAGGAAGTAGCGGTCGGGCAGCCGCTGCTCAGCGAGGGACTCATCGTCGAGCCGCAGCGCCATGAGGGCCGCGGTGCTCGGCAGACCGTGTGCGGCGGCGGCGATCCGGTCGGCGAGGTCGGCGAAGTCGGCAGCCTGTTTGAGGCTCGGAGTGGCCAGCGTGGCAGCGTGCCCCAGCGGGTGCAGGTGAGCGTCCCGAAGGCCGGGCACGATGGTCCCGTCGTAGCGGCGCTCTTTCAGACCGTCGGCGCGCAGCCGATCGGCCCGTCCCACGGCAGCGATTCGTCCGCCGTCGACGACGAGCGCGTCACCGATAACCCCCGCGGCCGTGCGGATCGACGCTGCGGTGACGAGGCTGGGGGGCATAGCGTGGGACGTTACCGGTTGCCCGTTGCAGTGTTCGGGGGGAGAGTGCCCTAAAGGGCGCGGGTGCCACGCGCGACAGCCTCGTGTCGTGGCACCCCCCTGGTAGCTGTTAGCTGGTAGCTGCTAGCCGTCCTTCTTGTCGAAGGGCTTGGTCACTACGACCTTGACCCCGTCGATCGTGGTGCCGGCAAGGCCGGTCACGGCCTCCACTGCCGACTCGCTGATCTCACCGGCGGCATCGATCGCGCCGCTCAG
>DATKBG010000085.1:0-9494 GCA_035514255.1 Acidimicrobiia bacterium | reverse complement strand
TCCCGCCGGACCCGACGTACGGGTGGCGGTTATCCAGGGGAACTCGCCGTGCCCGGGAACCCACTGCCCGGGCGAGCGCGAGACGATCTATGAGAGCCACCTGGCCCTGACCGGGGAAGTGACGCCCGGAGTTGTCGACCTGATCGTGTGGGGGGAAAACACCTTCGGGGGCAGCATCAACCCCACGACCAACCCGCTGGTTCGCAGCGGCATGGCCGCCGAAGCGCTGCGAACCGGGGCCTATCTGCTGGTCAGCGGGACCCGCCCTGCTGGACCGGACCACTTCGACAACATCAACATCGTCTTCCATCCGACCGGTCGCCGCATCGGCGAGTACATGAAGCGGCACCCGGTCCCGTTCGGCGAGTACGTGCCCCTGCGTTTCCTCACCGCCTGGATCCCACAGTTGGAGCGAGTCCCGCGGGACATGACCAGAGGAGACGAGGTGGTGGTCTTCGACATCGATGCTGTCGATGGTTCCGGCCGCTTCGGCTCGGTGATCTCGTTCGAAGGATCGTTCGCGCGACACCTGCGCAGCGGGGTCACCGCAGGCGCCGAGTTGATGATCGTCCCTACCAACGAGGCTTCGTTCGGGTACGGGCCAGCTTCGGATCAGCTGCTCGGCATGGTTCGCATGTCGGCGGTGTCGCTCGGTGTCGATGTGGTGGTGGCGGCGATCACCGGCAAGTCGGCGATCGTGCGTGCCGACGGGTCGATCGAACAGGCGACCGCACTGTTCGAGGAGGCGACGATCCTCGACACGGTGACGCTTCGTCAACAGAGTCGCACCCTGTACGCACTCGTCGGGGACTGGGTGCAGTGGATGGCGATCTTCGCTCTCATCGTCGTTGCCACCCGGGACCGGGTTGTCGCCTGGTGGGAACGAGCACCCGAGGTGGACGACGCGGTGATGCCCTATCGCTTGGGGGAGTAGCGAGTAGCGAGGAGCGAGTAGCGAGTAGCGAGAAGAGAGTGGCCAGTGGTCAGTGGTCAGTAGCGATGCAAAGTCCCGCGACGCGTCTGGCCTCCCCCTCCGTCAGCGACCTGCGGTCGCTGCCACCTCCCCCTTCGGGGGAGGGGACCGCGTGATGAGGACCTTGCCCGCGCCTACCCGCCAACCTACCAAGTACCAAGTACCAAGTACTGAGTCGGCGGCGTCGAGCCGCCGACTCTTCGGTATCGTCGCTCTCGATGCGCGCGCCTCCCGACTCCTGGCCCTCTTCCGGTCCTCTCGTCATCGGTATCGCCGGGGGTTCAGGGTCCGGTAAGACCACCATCGCCGAGGCCATCGTCGAGGCGATCGGTCCCGGGGTCGTCTCGCTCATCCAGCACGACGCCTACTACCGCGACCAGAGTCATCTCCCGCTGGAGGAACGGTCCAAGGTCAACTACGACCACCCTGACTCGCTGGAGACCGACCTCTTCGTCGAGCATCTGACCACCCTTCGGGCGGGCAATGCCATCAATCGTCCCGTCTACGACTTCACGGTGCACAACCGTTCACCGGAGACGGTTCGGGTAGAGCCGTCGACGGTGGTCGTGGTCGAGGGGATCATTGTTCTTTGGGAGCCACGACTCCGAGAGCTGATGGATCTGAAGGTGTACATCGACACCGATGCCGACCTCAGGATCGTGCGCCGCCTGCAGCGTGACATCGAGGAACGGGGCCGCACCTTCGAGTCGGTCCGTGCGCAGTACCTGGAGACGGTCCGTCCGATGCATCTGCAGTTCGTGGAGCCGTCGAAACGCTACGCCGACATGATCATCCCCGAGGGTTACAACGTGCGGGCCGTGTCGACGGTGATCAGCATGATCCGTGACGTGATGACTCGACGCCTCGCCTGAGGGTCTTCGGGACTCGACCGGCGAGACCGTTAGCCTCAATCTCGTGACCGCCCGCATCCTGTCCGGAACCGACGCCGCCGCCCTGTGGCGAGCAGAAGTGGCCGGACGCGTCGGCGCCCTCGCCGCCGAGGGAATCCGACCCCGCCTCGCCACCGTCCTGGTCGGAGACGATCCGGCGTCGGAGGTGTACGTCCGCATGAAGCTGCGGGCTGCGACGCGTGTCGGGCTAGATGCCACTGGGATCCGGCTCAAGGCAACAGCAGCGCAGCAAGAAGTCGAGGAGGTTGTCGCCGGGCTGGCGGCCGACGCATCGATCGACGGTTTTCTCGTGCAACTCCCGTTGCCCGCTCACCTCGACTCGATCCCGATCATGCAGGGCATCCCCCCGTCCAAGGACGTCGACGGTCTCAATGTTGCCAGCCTCGGTCGCATGGTGCTCGGGCTGCCCGGGGCGCGGCCAGCGACCCCGACCGGGATTCTGCGACTCCTCGATCACTACGGGATCTCCATCGCCGGGCGTCCGGTCGTCGTCGTCGGGAGGTCTCAGTTGGTTGGTCGACCGCTGTCGATCATGCTGTCGCTTGCCGGTCGCGACGCCACCGTCACCGTCGCCCACTCCAGGACCAACGACTTGCCGGATATCACCCGTCGCGGCGAGATCCTCGTCGTGGCCGCCGGCCAGCCGGGCCTCATCGGCCGTGACCACGTCGCGCCGGGAGCGGTCGTCGTCGACGTCGGTGTCACCCGGGTCGGAGACCGCCTCGTAGGTGATGTGGCAGCGGAGGAGGTCTCCGAGGTCGCCGGTGCACTATCACCGGTCCCGGGAGGCGTCGGCCCGATGACCATCGCTGCCCTGCTCGCCAACACGGTCCTCCTGGCGGAGGCCCGAGTAGCGAGTAGCGAGGACTGAGTGGCCAGTGGCCAGCGGCCAGCGGCCAAGCCCCCGCTGCCCTGGGGACTCCAAGTACCAAGTACCAAGTACCAAGTACCAAGTACCTATCTGGCCAATTGCCAATTGCGAATTGCGAATTGCTAATTGCCAATTGCGGATTGCGAATAGCGAATAGCGCCCTGTCTCTTGCGATAATCAACTTGTCCACGACTAAGGAGCCTCGGTTTGCCCGACACGATCACGATGAGCGCCGACGGTCTCGTCGTTCCCGATGAGCCGATCATCCCGTTCATCGAAGGCGACGGCATCGGTCCCGACATCTGGGCGGCGGCGAGTCGGGTGCTCGAGGCGGCGGTGGATAGAGCGTACGACGGCAGACGGCGCATCGCCTGGATGGAGGTTCTCGCTGGCGGTAAGGCGCACGACGAGACGGGCGAATGGCTCCCCGAGGCCACGCTCGACGCCCTCAGGACCCACATGGTGGGGATCAAGGGCCCGCTGACCACTCCGGTGGGTGGAGGCATCCGCAGCATCAACGTCACGCTGCGCCAGGTCATGGATCTCTACGTGTGCTTGCGACCGGTGCGGTGGTACCAGGGTGTCCCGTCGCCGGTGCGTCAGCCCGAGCTCGTCGACATGGTCATCTTCAGGGAGAACACCGAGGATGTGTATGCAGGACTGGAGGTACCGGCTGGCTCCAAGGAGGCTGCCCGGCTCATCGAGTTCTTCGCCGGAATGGGGTGGACGGTGCGTCCCGACAGCGGAGTGGGTATCAAGCCGATATCGGAGACGGGGTCGAAGCGGCTGATCCGCGCCGCCATCCGGCATGCCCTCAGCGCAGGGCGCTCGTCGGTGACCCTCGTCCACAAGGGCAACATCCAGAAGTTCACCGAAGGCGCCTTCCGCGAGTGGGGCTACGAGCTCGTTCGCGAGGAGTTCGACGACGTCGCCGTCGGCTGGGAGGACTGCGGTGGGGATCCGGGGGACCGCCTGCTGGTCAAGGACTCGATTGCCGACGCCTTTCTCCAGCAGATCCTGCTGCGACCCGCCGAGTACGACGTCATCGCCACCACGAACCTCAACGGCGACTACATCAGCGATGCTCTCGCCGCCCAGGTCGGTGGCATCGGCATCGCCCCCGGCGGCAACATCAACTACGACACGGGCCACGCGGTGTTCGAGGCGACGCACGGCACTGCCCCCAAGTACGCGGGTCAGGACAAGGTGAACCCGGGATCGGTGATTCTGTCGGGGGTGATGATGCTGCGGTACCTCGGATGGGCAGAGGCCGCCGACCTGGTCGAGTCCGGCCTGGAGCGGACCATCGGCGACCGCATCGTGACCTACGACTTCGCCCGATTGATGGACGATGCCAAAGAGGTCCCCACCAGCGGATTCGCCGATGCCCTCATCGAAAGAATGAGCTCTTGAACCGCACAGCTACGGCGGTCAGTACCAAGTACCAAATACCAAGTACCGGGGCAGGAGCCGACGCGACCCGCTTCACGGCCCCGAGAACAGGAGTAGACAACGAATGAGCAAAGTGACCGTGATCGGGGCAGGCAAGTACGGATCCACGACCGTCCAGCGGCTCGCCGAGGCCGATGTATGCGATGAGATCGTGATGACCGATATCGTCGAAGGCCTGCCCCAGGGACTCGCACTGGACATGAACCAGGCGCGTCCCCTGGTGAGGTACCGGACTCATGTCGTGGGCACCAACGACTACGCCGACACCGTCGGAAGCGACGTCGTGGTGATCACCGCCGGACTACCTCGCAAGCCCGGGATGAGCCGGATGGACCTGCTCGAGGTCAATGCTCGCATCGTCAAGCAGGTGGTGGATGGTGTCCTGCCCGGGTCGCCGGATGCTGTATTCGTGGTGGTGACCAATCCGCTCGACCAGATGACGACGCTCGTGTCCGATGTCTCCGGCCTCCCGCGCCAGCGCGTCATGGGCCAGGCCGGCAACCTCGACACGGCCCGTTTCGTCCACTTCATCGCCGAGGCGACCGGAGCCGACGTCCTCGATGTCGAGGCCCTGACGCTCGGCAGCCACGGCGAGACCATGGTCCCGGTGCCTTCCCGGTGCCTGGTGGGCGGGCGCCCCCTCTCCGAGGTGCTCGATCAGACGGCCATCGACGAGGTGGTGGAGCGCACGAGGGACGGCGGCGCCGAGATCGTGTCGCTCCTCAAGACCGGCAGCGCCTACTACGCCCCCTCAGCAGCCGCTGCCAAAATGGTTGCCGCCGTCCTCGGCGACACTGGCGAGGAGATGCCGGTGTGTGCCTGGGTGGATGGCCAGTACGGCGTGAGCGGCGTCTACCTGGGAGTGCTCGCTCGGATCGGTGCGGGCGGGGTGACGGGCATCGTCGAGATCGACCTGACCGACCCGGAGGCCACGGCGCTACGTGCCGCCGCAGAGGCAGTTCGTGAGAAGGTTGCCGAACTGGAGCAGCTCGCGCTGGACTGATCACGCCTGCGCCGGTATCCGGCGCTCAGCCGGTGGCGGCTCCGGCGAGTTCGAGCTCCGACTGCCGGGCGGCTTCGGCCTGACGACGGGCCCGATTCTGAGCGGAGACCTCGTCCCGCTCGCCGGCCCAGAGTCCGATGGCGCCAATGGTGGTGAGAGCGCCGCCCATCCATGCCATGAAGACGCCCCAGGTGATCTGCACTTCTCGCAGGTCGGCGGCCGCTTCCCAAGTGGCGAACTGCATGCCCATGAGCTGGATTCGCACGGCCGTCGCCATCGAAATGGCGACCAGCATGATCGCCACTGCCCCGACGATGATCATGCGGTACGGGCCCAGTTGGGGCGGGTTGCGGAACACGACCACCCCTCCGACGAGAGCGAGCCCCACGGCCAGTACCAGCCAGGTAGGCCGCTGGAGACCGCCCACGGTCTCACCGATGACGAAGTAGATCATCAGGGGGAACGCCACAAGCCAGACTCCCAGGCGCACCCATCGGCGGTAGCGATCCGCCACCTTTGCTCCGACGGTGCGCATCGCCGCAGCCGCCACGAGGGCCGCACCGACCATCGACAGGATGACTACGCCGACGCCGCCGACCGTGGTCGGGCGGGCGTCTCCGATGAAGGTGGCGGCAACGGCACCGGCGATGAGGCCGCCGGTGATGGTCACGGTGCCGACGCGGTTGGCCTTGATCTTCCCCGCGACCAGGAGGATGGCGAGCACCGCGAGGATGACGGCAGACACCAGGATCACCCGACCCTGGGGTGTCTCGTAGCCCCGTATTGCCCACGGACTGATGATGAACCGGTCCCCCCGCCAGCGGGGCTGGACCCGGGCGTATTCCCAGAGAGTCGACTGGCTGAGGGCGAACAGACCGAACAGCAGCACCATCAGCATCCGATTCTTCAGCACGATCACCAGCCCGCCTCCGGGTCGTCCAAACTGGAACGGCACTGTACACCGCCGGCACCTGCCTCGTCCTTCAAGGGGGCATAAATGGCTCGATGCCCGCGCAAACCTGCTTTCATGCCCGGAATAGGTGGTTTTTCGTACGCGATACCCCTATAATTACACAGTTGTCATTCCCTCAAGGAGGAGTGGACATGAATAAGAAGGAGCTCGGCGACGCCGTCGCTGAAGCACTCGGTGGCCAGAAGGCTCAGGGCGGCGCCGCCGTCGACGCCGTCTTCGATGCCGTGGCCGGTGCCCTCGCCAAGGGGGACAAGGTCTCGATCGCCGGATTCGGAGGCTTCGAGGTTCGCCAGCGCTCGGCGCGTATGGGTCGCAATCCGCGTACCGGAGAGGCGATTCCCATCAAGGCGTCCAAGGCGCCCGCCTTCAAGCCAGCCAAGGCGCTGAAGGAAGCGGTCAACACGTTCAATCCGTAACCCACGGCCGACCTAAGAAATGTGTGAAGGGCGCCCCAACAGGCGCCCTTCACACATTTCCTAGGCGCTAGGCGCTAGGCGCTATTCGCTATTCGCTATTCGCTAGTCGCGATTCGCCAGAGACCCGCCGAAAGTGCCTGGGCATCTGGCGAATTGCGATTCGCGAATCGCGAATCGCGTTCTCTAGTACTCCACGTCCACCGTGGCTGCGGCGTTGGCGAAGTCGGTCATGATCCGCTGATGCTGGAGCAGCTTGCCCATGTTCCCGGCGATCTTGATCTTGCCGGTCATGAACGCCATCTGGGTGTTGAGTTCCCCCTTGCTGATGGCGACGGCCGTCTCGTAGGTGCTGGCGATGGTGGCATCTGCGGAGTCGCTGCCACCGGAATCGACCGAGACCGACCCGTTGTCGAAGGTCAGCGTGTATGCCGACAGGCGATCTTCCGGTGGATCGGTCACCTCGAACGAGAGGGTGAGGTCGACGCCACCGATGGCGGAGGTGAACCCCTCGTGTCCCGACAGGGCGGTCTCGAGGGCCTCGAGCCACTCGTCGGTGAGAAAGTTGGCCATGTGCTGAACTCCTTCGTCGTTCATCCTGAGATTAGTGGGCGCTGCGAGCGTCCTACCCCGGTGCCCGGGAGGCTTCGTCGAGCGCCGCATCGATCAGCGCCCTGGTCTCGTCGTCGGGAGATTCCAGGGGTCGACGCGGCGATCCGCCCCGCAAGCCCGCCCGTGTCGCTGCATACTTGACCGCGCCGACGCCGTGTCGTTCGATCGCTCCCGATACTGCCGTTAGGACGGCTTGTAGGGGGGTCTCCTCGCCCGTGAGCGCCAGGGCCACGACTGCCGCGGCTAGTTCGGGGGCATAGTTGGCGCTCGCCGTGATGGCGCCGTGGGCGCCGGCGGCGACGGCCGGCCAGGCAATCGCCGACGATCCGACGAAGACGGTCAGCGAGGTGGCGACGAGCGCCCGGGCCCGGTCCAGGTCGCCGCTGGAGTCCTTGATGCCGACCACGTTGGGGTGCTCCGCCAGCCGGGTCGCCGAGTCGATGGCGAGGTCGTAGGCAGTCACCCTGGGGACCGAGTAGAGGAACACGGGCAGCGCCGAAGATGCTGCGATGTCCTCGTAGTACCGCTCCACCATCGCCGGTTGACGGCGGACGAGGGTGGTCGGCGTGGTGACGAGCACCGCATCGGCACCGGTGTCCGACACCTCGGCGACGAGGCCCATCGTCGATCGCAGGGATTCGGCCACGATCCCCACCAGGACGAAGGCATCCGGCGCGGTCTCCAGAGTCACCCGCGTCAGACGGGCTCGCTCCCCGGGTTCCAGGTAGGGGCCCTCCCCGTTCGAGCCCCCGATGACGAACCCCTCGACGCCCCGCCCCGCGAGGAGGGACACGTTGTGCCGGTGCGCGTCGAGATCCAGTTCGCCTGCATCATCGAACGGGCTGACGATGGCGGGCATGAGCCGTGGTGGCGTTCGCACGCAGCGGAGGCTACGCCTCCGCGGTACCAAGTACCAGGTACCAAGTCCGGGGAACTCGGTTGGCTCCCGGTCTTGGCCCCACGGCTCGCGATCCGCGATACTCCTGGGTTGTGACCGCCGCTGACACCAAGCCGCGATTTCAGCCGCCGTGGATCGTGCGCTTCTATCGCTCGGCCGTGGTGAAGAAGTGGGCGATGGCCCTTTCAGGCATCGTGCTTATCGCCTATGTGGTCGCCCACCTCTACGGCAACCTCAAGATGTACATGGGCGCCGAGCAGGTGAACCATTACGCCGAGGCACTGCGCGACCTCGGTGGCGACCTGTTCCCACGGACCAGTGTGCTCTGGGCGATGCGCCTGGGACTCCTCGCCGCACTCATCCTCCACGTTCATGCCGCCTACTCGCTGACGTATACCAACTGGAAGGCGCGCGGCGGCCGGTATCACGAGCGCGACTATGCCGTCGCCAACTACGCCTCCCGGACCATGCGGTGGACCGGCATCATCGTGCTCTTGTTCGTCGCCTTCCATCTCGCCGATCTCACCTGGGGCACTCAACCCGCTGCGACCGCTGAGTTCACTCGCGGAGAGGTCTACGACAACGTCATCCGCTCGCTCCAGCGCCCCGCCGTCGCCGGTATCTACGTCGTCGCCAACCTGGCGCTGGCATTCCATCTCTACCACGGGGTGTGGAGCCTCTTCCAAAGCATCGGGTGGAGTCACCCCACCTTCAACCGCTGGCGCCGGTACCTCTCCCTTGCCCTCACCGGTGCGGTGACCGCGGGCAATCTCTCGTTCCCCATAGCGGTCCAGACCGGCCTGCTGAGTCTGTGAGGCCTTCATGACGCTGGATGCCAGGATCCCCGACGGTCCCATCGAGGAAAAGTGGGATGCCCACCGGCTGGCCATCCCCCTGGTGTCGCCGGCGAACCGCAAGCGCTTCGAGGTGATCGTGGTGGGTACCGGACTCGCCGGCGCCGCCGCGGCAGCGACGATGGGCGAGCTGGGTTACAGCGTCAAGGCGTTCACCTTCCACGACAGCCCGCGAAGGGCGCACAGCGTGGCAGCCCAGGGTGGGATCAACGCCGCCAAGAACTATCGCAACGACGGCGACAGCATCCGTCGCCTGTTCGCCGACACGGTCAAGGGTGGCGACTACCGCTCCCGCGAGGCCAACGTCTTCAGGCTCGCCCAGGTGAGTACCGAGATCATCGACCAGGCGACCGCTCAGGGGGTGCCCTTTGCCCGGGAGTACGGCGGGCTGCTCGCCAACCGCTCGTTCGGTGGCGTGCAGGTGTCGCGCACGTTCTACGCCCGGGGTCAGACAGGGCAGCAGCTACTTCTCGGGGCCTATCAGGCGCTCGCCCGACAGATCGCACAGGGCACGGTGACCGTGTACACCCGGTC
>DATKBG010000084.1:0-7329 GCA_035514255.1 Acidimicrobiia bacterium | reverse complement strand
ACCGAGCGCCGCTCGACCTCCCCCAGCGCCAGCTGCCTCGGGGTATCGGCGGGAACCAGGGCGCTGCCGGCGATCCCGAGGAGCCGCACTCCCTGGCCCCGCCGATCGACGGCAGCAAGCAACCGGCGTGCCTCATCGAGGACCTCGGTAGTGCCTACCACCGGCCGCGTCGGCGTGTGGGAGCGCGACACCGTGGTGAAGTCCCCGAACCGAACCTTCACGGTGATGGTGCCGGCAGCGACACCCGCCTCCCGCAGCCTCCGGGTCAACTCGGCGGCATGGGCGAGCAAGGCGCGGTCGACGGCGTCATCGCCTAGAAGGTCGACGGGGTACGTCTCCTCGACCGAGATCGACCGCACTCCGATATCAGCTTCCACCTCCCGATCGTCGACGGCGTGGGCCCGATCCCAGAGGGCCCCTCCGAGCCCCTCGCCGAGACGACGCACCAGCGTCGCCCTCGGAAACCCAGCCAGATCTCCGATCGTCCGCACCCCGAGTTCCTCCAGTCGTGCCAGCGTTGCCTCCCCCACCCCCCAGAGGGCGCGCACCGGTTTCGGATGCATGAAGTCAGCCTCGGTTCCCGCCGGAACCAGCAGCAGGCCGTCGGGCTTGGCATCCCGCGAGGCCATCTTGGCGACCAGCTTGGTGGCTGCGATGCCGACCGAGACCGTGACCCCGACCCGCTCCTGCACCGACCGCCGGAGTCGCTCGGCGACGGCGACGGCTCCGCCCGACTCGTCGATGCCGCCGAGGTCGAGAAAGGCCTCGTCGATCGAGATCGGCTCGAGGCGCGAGGTCACCTCGCCGAGCACCGCCATGAGCGCTTCCGACACCCGCCGGTATTCGCCGTGATCGGGGGCCACGACGACGGCCCTCGGGCACAGCCGCTTCGCCATGGCCATGGGCATCGCCGACCGCGCGCCATGGCGGCGCGCCTCGTAGGACGCCGCAGCCACCACGCTCCGCGGACCATCTCCCCCGACAAGCACGGGACGATCGCGCAGCTCCGGCCGTCGCAACCGCTCCACGGCAACGAAGAACGAGTCAGCGTCGACATGCAGGATGGGTTCAGGGAACGACGCCACGGGGCGAGCATACGAGCTACCAGCTACCAGCTACCAGCTACCGGCCAAGCCGTTCTGGCTGTGAGCTGTTGGCTGTTAGCTGTTAGCTCTTCGTACCAAATACCAAATACCAAATACCATTCTCCTTGTGCTCACGCGTCTCCACCTGGTGCGCCATGGCGAGGTCCTCAATCCGGAGGGGCTCGTCTACGCCGACCTGCCCGGATTCCCCCTCTCGCCGCTCGGCCGTGATCAGGCGCGAGATGCCGCCCGGCACCTGGCTGGCTCGGGGACGACCGCGGTGGTATCGAGTCCTCTGGACCGGGCGGTCGAGACCGCCGGCATCATCGCCGACGCCCTCGACCTCACGGTCACCATCGATCCCCGACTGACCGAATGGGACCTGGCCCGGCGCTGGGCGGGCGTCGCCTGGTCCGATCTCCCCACGGTGTTCCCCGGCGAGTTGGAGAGCTACCTCGAGCATCCCCATGACCTCCCCTTCTCCCCCGAAACCATCGGGGCCGTCGCCGAACGGATGGCCGCGGTGGTGCACGATCTCGAAAGAGCCCACCCCGGCGGGATCGCCGTGGCCGTCTCTCACCAGGATCCCGTCCAGGCGCTCCGACTGCATCTCCGCGGCCTTCCGCTCGATCGCCTCCCCGATGGCCCCCCACCGCTGGCATCCGTCACCAGCCTGGAACCCGGCGACCCCTCGTGGACCGAGGTCTCCCGCTGGGCGCCAGCCATAACGCCCGCATAAGGAGAGCCACCGCCGTCCTGCTTGCCTGGCTCCGACCCAGTTAGACTGCCGCCTCCAAGATCCCGAGAAGAGGCCCCACGTGCGTCGAACCTTGCTGCTGATCACCATCATGAGTGGCCTGATCGCCACGGCCTGCGCCAGTGGCCCATCGCCCCAGGCCCTGGAGCGCAACCGGGTCCCCGAGGTCACCACCACCACCGAACCGCCCCCCGAAGGCGTCATCGTCGTGGTGATCTCCAACGGGAGGTTTGCCCCCTCGAACCTCAACCTGAATCTCAAGACGCACTGGATCGTGCGGTGGCAAAACGAGGACCCCCCCCGTGAGTACATCATCACCGAGCGCACCGGCGAGTTCGAGAGCCCGCTGCTCGCCCCGGGTGATTCTTTCGAGGTGAACTTCAAAGAGTTGCCCGAGGCGCTGTACCGATACAACACCGAGATCGGTAACCAGCGCATCCCCGGCCTGATCGACACCCGCCCGAACCGCTGATCGCTGATCCCGCCGCGGGGGATAATGCCCCCATGCCACTCAGCCCGTTCGTCATCGCCGCCCTGACGACCGCCACCGTCGTCCTCGCCGGTGCCCGGCTGGTTCTCGGGGAGACCGTGTACCACGCCTCGTCGGGGGCACTGGTGGCGTGTGGGCTGCTGCTGCTCACCGTGGTCTCGCTCGCCGCCTTCCTCGTCGGGCGTACCCGGTGGTCGAGGTACGCGCTGTACGGCTGCGTCGGCGCGGCACTCGCTGCAGGTTCCGCCGGTGATGGCACCCCTATGTGGTGGTTTCTCGCCGCGGCCAGCGTCGCTGCCCTCGTCGGACTCATCGGACCGTGGCCGGACCGATGGCTGCGACGGCTTCCACCGGCAGACGGACCCCCGCCGGTGGCGACCGCCCTCCTCATGGCCCTGATCGCAACGCCTGCCTTCTCCGGGTTCGCCGCTCCGCTCGGCACGCACCGAGCCGTTTGGGCATGGTCGGCGTGGTCCGTGGTGCTGGCGCTCGCCCTCGGGCGCGCCGTGCCCGGAAGCCTCACGGCGGCAAGGTGGCTCCATCCCGCCCTCGGGGTGGTCGTTGCCCTCCTCGCCAGCGCCCCCCAGGGGTTCACGGTGGCCGCGGCGGCACTGGCGGCGTCGACGCTCGCCTGGACCAAGGACGTTCGACTCGCCGTGGCGCCTCCCGCGTACGATCCGTCGGTCGTGCCCTTCCCGCCCGAACTGGTCGCACCCGAGATCCTGGCGGCGGCGGGACTCGACGACCGCGGCCGACCACAAGGCGATCGGACATGAGGCTTCCCAACCCGTGGGTCGGCGTCCCGGCGCTGGTCGCCGGAATCGGCGGCGGCATCGCCGGCTACGCGGTCACCGGGGCGTCGTGTGCTCCGTCCTCGTGCACGGTGGCAGCCATCGTCGCCGCAGTGGTGGGGGCCGCGGTGACCGCCATCGGCGTGGCCGTGATCGCCGCCCTGGCGCTTCGCTCCCTCGCCGAGCACCGCGACGCACTGGACCGAGACATCGCGACCTTCGCCGACGACGATCCGTCACCTTCGGGAGGCTGCTGAGCCGTTCCGACTACTCGTGGCGGGCGAACACGAGCGACACGTTGTGGCCGCCGAACCCGAACGAGTTGGTCATCGCTCGATCGACCCGAACATCTCGCGCTTCGTTGGGTACGTAGTCCAGGTCGCACTCGGGGTCGGGTGTCTCGTAGTTGATCGTCGGGGGCACCCGGCCGTCGCCAATCGCCAGGATGCATACCAGCGACTCGAGGGCGCCAGCCCCACCGAGGAGGTGCCCGGTCATCGACTTGGTCGACGACACCGGTATTGAGTAGGCGCCGTCGCCGAACACGGTCTTGATGGCCGCGGTCTCGGTCGAGTCGTTCGCTGCGGTCGACGTCCCGTGGGCGTTGATGTAGTCGATCTCGTCGGCGCCGAGCCCGGCGTCGTCGAGGGCGTTCTGCATGGCGCGCGCCGCACCGGCTCCTCCGGGTCGGGGCAGCGTGATGTGGTAGCCGTCTGCCGACATGCCGTATCCGACCACTTCTGCATGGATCGTCGCCCCGCGGGCCAGGGCGTGTTCCCGCTCCTCGAGCACCAGGGTGGCCGCGCCCTCGCCCATGACGAAGCCGTCCCGATTGGCGTCGAAGGGGCGGCTCGCCCCGGCTGGATCGTCGTTGTTTGTCGACAGCGCCCGAGACTGGGCGAAGGCGGCGACGGTGAACTCGATAATCGGCGCCTCGGCACCGCCCGCCACCATCACGTCGGCTGCACCGCGCTTGATGATCTCGGCGGCATCACCGATGGCGTTGGCCGAGGCGGCGCAGGCCGTCACGATGCACGAGTTCGGCCCGAAGAGGTTGTATCGGATCGACACCAGACCGGCGGCCATGTTCGAGATGATCTGCGTGATCACCAACGGGCTCACCCGGTCGGGTCCGCGCTGGCGGAGCGTATCGATGCCGTCCTGGAAGGCCATGATTCCGCCGATACCGGACCCGACGACCACTCCTGCCCGGTAGGCCGCCGGATCGTCCTCTTCATAGGAGAGGCCGGCATCGGCGATCGCCTGTGCCGACGATGCCCAGAACAGCTGGTCGTAACGGTCGAGGCGACGAGCCTCCTGGCGTTCGATGTACACCTCGGGGTCGAAGTCGTGGATCTCGGCGGCGATCCGCGTCTTGAAGCCACTGGCGTCGAACGCGGTGATCGGACCGACACCGGAAGTGCCGGCCAGCGCCGCAGCCCAGAATTCGTCGACGGTGTGGCCGAGCGGGTTGACGGTCCCGAGGCCGGTGACGACAACGCGTCGCGACACGGTCAGCTCTGCAGCTTCTCCAGGACGAGGTCGACCGCCTGACCGACGGTGCCGATCGACTCGGCCTCCTCGTCGGGGATGGTCACGCCGAAGGTGTCTTCCAGCGCCATGAGCAGCTCGACCACCCCCAGCGAGTCGACCTCGAGGTCTGCCTCGAACGAGGCCCCCATCGCGATCTTGTCCTTCGGAATGCCGAGTTCGTTGACGAGGAGCTCGGTCATCTTCTCCTCTACCTGCGCCCTGTCCATGCTGGTCTCCCTGTCTGCATCGTCGATAGGTGCTCGTCTAGAACGACAGGCCGCCGTCCACCACGAGGACGTGGCCCGTCACATATGCGGCACCGTCCGAGGCAAGATAGCCCACGGCAGCCGCGATCTCGCCTGGTTCTCCGAACCGGCCCAACGCTATCGCCGGCAACGCCGCCTCCTTCACCGAGTCGTCGAGCGCGCCGGTCATGTCGGTGTCGATGAAGCCCGGGGCAACGGCATTGACCGTGATGCCCCGTGATCCCACCTCTTTGGCGACACTCCGGGTGAATCCGATCAAACCCGCCTTGGCAGCCGCGTAGTTCGCCTGGCCGGGATTGCCGGTGATACCGGCCACCGAGGTGACACTGACGATGCGGCCCCACCGCGCCTTGAGCATCCCTCTGAGGGCCGCTCGCGTACACAGGTAAGCGGAGCTCAGGTTGGTCCGGATGACCCGGTCCCACGCCTCGGGGGTCATCCTCAGCAGCAGGTCGTCGTCAGTCACGCCAGCGTTGTTCACCAGCACCTCGACCGGACCCAACCGCTCGACCACCGCGCCGAACATGGCGGTGACCGCCTCGCCGTCACCGACGTCGGCCCCGACGGCCATCGCCTCTCCCCCGGCCGCGGTGATCGCCGCCACGACCTCGTCGGCCGCCGCGCTGCCGGTGTGGTAGTTGACCGCGACCCGGTACCCGTCGGCGGCCAGTCGCTCGGCCACAGCACGACCGATGCCGCGCGAGGCGCCCGTGACCAGGGCGACGCGGCTCACAGGCCCGTCCCGTGGACTTCGATATTCGGGGCCAGCAGCTCGAGCGCCGACGCCGACGAAGGCGGCAACTGGGCGTCGGACACTCCGAGCGGCTCGACCCGCGATCCCCACCGATAAGCCATGGCAGCCCAGGTGAACCCGCCTCCGAAGGCGGCGAAGACGAGCACCGAGCCCGGTTGGATCCGGCCCTCCTCCACCGCCTCCGACAGGGCGATCGGGATCGTCGCCGCCGACGTGTTCCCGTAAGAAGCGATGTTGACGAACACCTTCCCCAGATCGAGGGAGAGGCGCCGGGCCGTGGCGTCGATGATCCGGACGTTCGCCTGATGTGGGATGAACAGGTCGACATCCTCGACACCGAGGCCAGCGCGCTCCACCACGCGCGCCGAGGCATCACCCATGGCGGTCACCGCCCGCCGGAACACCTCGGGTCCCTCCATCAGGATCGTCGGGAGCATGTCGCGCAGCGGGTTGCCCTCGGTGCCGCTGGCGGGCACGCACAGCAGGTCGCCGGCCGTCCCGTCGGATCCCAACTCGAAGGCGAGCACCCCGGCATCTTCATCGGATGCTTCGATGACCACGGCGCCGGCGCCGTCGCCGAAGAGCACGGAGGTGCTGCGGTTACTGAAGTCGAGCCAGAACGACAACTTCTCCGCGCCCACGACCAGGATTCGCCGCATCACCCCGGTCTTGATCATCTGATCGGCGGTCGCCAGGGCAAACAGGAAGCCGGAGCATGCCGCGTTGAGGTCCATCGCCACCGCGTTGACCGCGCCTATCTTCGCCTGCACCATCGTCCCGGCACCGGGGATCGCCCGGTCGGGGCTACAGGTCGCCATGAGGATCATGTCCAGGTCGGTCGCCTCCAGACCGGCGGCAGCGAGGGCGCGCCGGGCCGCCACCACTGACAGATCGGACACTTCGACGTGGCTGATCCGACGCTCCTTGATGCCGGTCCTCGTCGTGATCCACTCGTCACTCGTCTCGGTGACGGTCTCCAGGTCGGCGTTGGTGAGCACCGCTGGCGGCAAGCAACGCCCCCATCCGGTTATCACGCTGTTGTGCATGGGCCTTTCACCTCCGAGGAGCCATCATGCTACGAGGCGAGCGACGCGGCCACGCCGGCCACGTCGTCCAGGCTGGACACCACCAGCGTCGTCGCACCCTCTACCGACTTCCGGGCGAGCCCGGCGGTTACGTCGCCGGGCCCGACGTGTACGAAGGTGTCGACGCCGGCGGCGGCCATGGCGCTCAGGCTGTCGCCGAATCGCACCGGCGCAGTCAACTGGGCGAGCAGGGTGTCTCCGATCGAGTCCCCATGGGGTGCGGCCGTGGCGTTGGCCCACACCGGGAACGACGGAGGAGCAAAGACCACCTCCCCCATCGCCTCGGCCAGCGCGGCAGCGGCCGGCTCCATGAATGGCGAGTGGAACGCTCCGGCCACCTTGAGCGGCACGACGCGTCGGATCCCGTACTCGGATGCCGACTCCACCGCCCAGGCGATGTCCTCGACTCCACCGGCGACCACGACCTGCCCGGGCGCGTTCAGGTTGGCCACCCACAGCCGACCGCCCAGGTCGCGTCGCGTCACGGCGAGCGCCTGGGCGGCGGCATCGTCGCCACCGATCAGCGCCGCCATCCCCGACGGTTCCAGATCCGCCGCTGCCGCCATGG
>DATKBG010000083.1:0-3196 GCA_035514255.1 Acidimicrobiia bacterium | reverse complement strand
TCCCCCCTCCCCGCCGCTCGCTTCGCTCCCGGCGGTACTCCCCCCTTCGGGGGGAGGAACCGCAAATAGGCCCTCATCACGCGGTCCCCTCCCCAGTCCCCTACCCCCCTACAGAGGGAGGAACCACAAAGTGGACCTCATCACGCGGTCCCCTCCCCCGAAGGGGGAGGTGGCAGCGACCGCAAGGTCGCTGACGGAGGGGGAGGCCAGACGCGTCGCGAGGCCCACGTAGCGATCGCCCTCCCCCCTCCCCGCCGTTCGCTCCGCTCCCGGCGGTACTCCCCCCTTCGGGGGGAGGGACCGCAAGAGAACCCCCGGCGATACCGATGACGAGAGGACCGGAAGAGGGCCAGGAATCAGGAGCCACGAAAAGACGATACCGGAGAGCCGGCGGCTCTCCCGTGCTCGGCTCACAGCTAACAGCTCACAGTCAACAGCCAGACGTTCTGGCTGTGAGCTGTGGACTGTGAGCTTCCTGCTACCCGGTACCTGGTACCCGCTACATAGCTCCCGCGACTGCTTTTCCTATGGTGCTCGGGTCGTCCACGACCGTCACTCCGGCGGCGCGCAGCGCCTCCTGCTTGGCGGCGGCGGTGCCGGAGGAACCCGAGATGATCGCTCCGGCGTGGCCCATCTTCTTGCCCTCGGGGGCGGTGACGCCGGCGATGTAGCCGACCACGGGCTTGGTGACGTGATCGCGGATGAACAGGGCCGCTTCCTCCTCGGCGCTACCGCCGATCTCACCGATCATCACGATCGCCTCGGTCTCGGCGTCCTCTTCGAATCGCTCCAGCACGTCGACGAACGAGGTGCCGGGGACCGGATCGCCACCGATGCCCACACAGGTGCTCTGCCCGATGCCGCGCACGGTGAGTTCGTGGACCGCCTGGTAGGTCAAGGTCCCCGACCGCGACACCACGCCGACCGAGCCTGGCAGCGTGATCTCATGCGGAGTGATGCCCACATTGGCCTTCCCGGGCGAGATCAACCCCGGGCAATTGGGCCCGATGAGCGACGTCCGGCTGGTCTGGCGGATGTAGTTGTACACCCGAGCCTCATCATGGGCGGGGATGCCCTCGGTTATGGCGACGATCAGGTTGATCCCGTCGGCGTCGGCCGCCTCCAGGATGCCGTCTGCGGCGAAGGCGGGGGGTACGAACACCATCGACGTGTTGGCGCCGGTCGCCTCGACCGCCTGGGACACCGTGTCGAAGATCGGGACGCCGTCGAGATCCATCCCGCCCTTGCCCGGAGTGACCCCGGCGACCAGGCGCGTCCCCGAGTCACGGTTGCGGAAGCCATGGAATCGGCCCTGGCTACCAGTGAGCCCCTGAACCACGAGTCGCGTGCTGGCGTCGACGTAGATCGCCATCAGTGGCCCCCCGCCAACTCGACGGCCTTCTCGGCTGCCTCGCGCATCGTGGCTGCCGGAACCACCAGGTCGGAGGCGGCATCGGCAATGATCTGACGCCCCTCGCTGGCGTTGGTGCCGTCGAGACGGACCACGATGGGCCAGGGCACCTCGAGGCGGCCGAGGGCCTCGACGATGCCTTCGGCGACCAGATCGCACCGGGTGATGCCACCAAAGATGTTGATGAGCACCGATGCCACCTGGGGGTCGTGGGTCAGCACCTCAAGGGCATCGGTGATCGTGTCGGCACTGGCACCGCCACCGACGTCGAGGAAGTTCGCCGCCGACCCGCCGACCAACGACACCAGGTCGAGGGTCGACATGACGAGCCCCGCCCCATTCCCGATGATGCCGACCGAGCCGTCCAGCTTGATGAAGTTGAGTCCCCGGTCACGCGCCATCTCCTCCAGCGGATCATGCGTGAATGCCTCGCGGAACGCTTCGAAGTCTGGATGCCGGTAGAAGGCGTTGGAGTCGAGGGTCACCTTGGCGTCGAGGGCGAGGATCCTGCCGTCGGCGGTGAGGGCAAGCGGGTTCACCTCGACCAGGTCGCAGTCGAGCGACACGAACGCCTCGTACAGGCGCCGCAGGACATCGGCAGCCTGGCGTGCGGTGTCCCGGTCGAAACCCGCCCGATACACCAACTCGGTCGCCTGCCAGTTGGCGAGCCCGACGACGGGATCGATGTGCATCCGGACGACCGCCTCGGGGGTCTCCATGGCGACCGCTTCGATATCCATGCCGCCCTTGGCCGAGACCATCGCCAGATGCTTCTTGGCGCTGCGATCGAGCGTGAACGACACGTAATACTCGGCGGCGATGTCGGAGGCCTCCTCGACCCACACGGTGCGCACCGTGTGGCCCTTGATGTCCATGCCGAGGATGGCGTCGGCGATCGACTCGGCCTCGTCGGGTGATGCGGCGAGCTTGATGCCACCGGCCTTACCCCGGCCACCGACCTGCACCTGGGCCTTGATCACCACTGGCCCCCCGAGAGCCTCGGCGCCAACGCGGGCCTCGGAGGCGGTCGTGGCCACCCTCCCCGCCGGTGTGGGGACACCGGTGCTCGCCAGCAGCTCTTTCCCCTGGTACTCGAAGAGGTCCATGGATCAGCGTTGGCCCGGGATGTTCGCTTCGACCCAGTCGACGATCGTCGCCAACGGAGTGCCCGGAGTGAATACCTCGGCGAGGCCGCGCTCCTTCAAGGCGGTGATGTCGGCGGGCGGGATGATGCCGCCGCCGAACACGATGATGTCGGCGGCGTCGCGCTCGGCGAGGACCTCCACGACCTTCGGGAACAGGGTCATGTGCGCCCCTGAAAGCACCGAGAGGCCCACCCCGGCGACGTCCTCCTGGATGGCGGTCTCGACGATCTGCTCGGGGGTCTGATGGAGGCCCGAATAGATGACCTCGTTGCCGGCGTCGCGGAGCGCTCGGGCGATCACCTTGGCGCCACGATCGTGGCCGTCGAGGCCGGGTTTGGCGATGAGGATCCTGCGGGGCATGGCGGCCAGCAGGTTACCCGCTGCCCCGACGAGGTTGCCCGTCTCCGGTCACCCGCCGCCCGTCGGGTCGAATTCCGGGTGACGGGAGACAGGCGACCGGTGGACCGGGAGCACGCCTTAGGCGTGCGACGCCTAGCCTTCTACGCGGAACACGCGATCGACGCCGGGGATCGCGGCCAGCTGGCGCATGAGGGTGTCGGACATCTTCGGCTGGACGGTGGTGTGGATCGTGGCGCGCTCGTCGCCGATCTCGTGGATGGACACCTCGCCACCGCGCGGG
>DATKBG010000082.1:0-2364 GCA_035514255.1 Acidimicrobiia bacterium | reverse complement strand
ACCCGGCGGCCACCGTGGGTCTAGCCCGACTGGTGCTCCACGAGCGTATCGATCGGACCCAAGCGGTAGGGATGGCGCTAGCCGCGGTAGCGCTTGTCTTGATAGTTATCGCCTAGAGAGCGGCGAGCAAGAGTATTTGGTATGTGGTATTTGGTACCAACTACTAAATACCACATACCAAATACCTCATCCCTCGCTATTTCACTATCGCAAGCACGGCCCCCGCCGAGACCCTGTCGCCGGGCTGGACGCGGAGATCGACGATCTCGCCGTCGAGGGGCGCCCTGACCTCGTTCTCCATCTTCATGGCTTCGAGGATGATCAGCGGTTCCCCGGCCGTGACCCGATCGCCGGCCTTGCGATAGACCTTGACGATGGTTCCCTGCATAGGGGCAGTGACCGTGCCTTCGCCGCCGGCGGAGGCACGAGCCGGAGTGAGCTTCGGTGGGCGACGCCGCGGCGTCTGGCGGCGTCCGGCGACACCGGCGACCGGGATCTCGGGTGACCAGAGGCGGACGACGAACTTGCGTCCGCCCACTTCGACGGTCATCTCCCGTTCGGCCATCTCCTCGTCGCTGGGCAACACCGACGCCGCCGGATGGGTGAGACCCGACAGGTCCATGTCTTCTTCGACCGTGCGCGTGTGGTGGGTGCCGGCGATGAAGGAGGCGTCGTCGAGGGCCAGCAGGTGGAACGGGATGGTGGTGGCGATGCCGGTCACCTTGAACTCGCCGAGCGCCCGGCGCGATCGCTCGATGGCTTCGGTCCGGTCCCGCCCCCAGACGACCAGCTTGGCCACCAGATTGTCGTAGTACTGGCTCACCGTCGATGAAGGGCCGTACCCGCTGTCGACACGCACCCCGAATCCGCCTGGCTCCTGGTATTCGACGATGGTCCCCGGGGACGGCAGGAATCCGTTCGCCGGATCCTCGGCGTTGACCCGGAACTCGATGGCGTGGCCGCGGGGCTCGACCGCCAGTGCGAGTTTTTCACCCATCGCCACCCGGATCTGTTCGCGCACCAGGTCGATGCCGGTAACCATCTCGGTCACGGTGTGCTCCACCTGGAGCCTCGTGTTCATTTCGAGGAAGTAGAAGTCTCCGGACCGGTCGAGCAGGAACTCGACGGTGCCGGCGTTGACGTAACCCGCCGCCCGGGCGACGGCGAGGGCGGCCTTGCCCATCGCCTTGCGCTGCTTTTCGCTCATCACCGGAGACGGGGTCTCCTCAATGAGCTTCTGGTGGCGGCGCTGCATGGAGCAGTCGCGCTCTCCGAGGAAGAAGCCGTTGCCGTGCTGGTCGAAGATGATCTGCGCCTCGACGTGGCGGGGATGCTCGAGGTATTTCTCGACGTACACCTCGGGGTTTTTGAAGTAGGCGTCGGCCTCCCGCGACGCCCCCTCGAATGCCTCGGTGACCTCCGAGCGTTCCTGGACCACCCGTAAGCCTTTGCCGCCTCCGCCGTGGGCTGCCTTGATAGCGATCGGATAGCCGAATTCCTCGGCGACCCGCTCTACCTCCTCGGCGGTGGTCAGCGGCTCCATCGTCCCCGGCACCCCGGCTACCCCGGCCTGCTCGGCCACCTTTCGCGATGAGATCTTGTCGCCCATGGCGGTGATGGCGTCCGGGGGCGGACCGATCCAGGTGATCCCGGCCTTGATCACCCTGCGGGCAAACTCGGCGTTCTCGGCAAGGAACCCGTATCCGGGGTGGATCGCATCCACCTTGGCCTCGGCGGCGGCCCGGAGGATCGAATCGATGTCCAGGTAGGACTCGGCTGCCGGTGCAGGGCCGACGTTCCACGCTTCGTCGGCGATCCGGGTGTGGAGGGCGTCGCGATCGAGCTCGGAGTAGACGGCGACGGCCCGCAGCCCCATCTCTCGTATGCCGCGAATGACGCGGACGGCGATTTCGCCGCGGTTGGCGACCAGCACGGAGCGCATTCCGGGCATCCTAGAGAGGGATGTTCCCGTGCTTCTTCGGAGGCAGCGACGTGCGCTTGGTACGCAGCATGTCGAGCGCCCTGATGAGCCGCGGCCGGGTCTCGCGTGGCTCGATCACCTCGTCGATGAGTCCGCGTTCGGCGCTCACATAGGGATTGGAAAAGGCACCCTCGTATTCGGCGATGAGTTCGGCCCGCCTCGCCTCCGAGTCCTCGGCGTCGGCGATCGCCCGCCGGTGGATCACGTTCACCGCTCCCTGGGCGCCCATGACCGCGATCTCGGCCGTCGGCCAGGCGAGGGCGAAGTCGGCGCCGACCGCCCGCGAGTTCATGACGAGGTAGGCGCCGCCGTAGGCCTTGCGGTTGACCACGGTCACCCGCGGCACCGTGGCCTCGCAGTAGGCGTAGAGCAGCTTGGCGCCG
>DATKBG010000081.1:0-5921 GCA_035514255.1 Acidimicrobiia bacterium | reverse complement strand
TCCACTGCGAGTTCGGCGAAGACCGTGTTGCAGGAGACGACGAACGCGTCCAACAGGGTGATCGTCGTCCCGTTGCGGCAGGGGCCGATGACGGCGTTGTTGATGGGGATGCCACCCGGTGGGGTGTAGTCGGCGGCATCGTCGAACAGCGTCTCCAGGTCGGCGCCCTCGTCGAGCGCCGCGGTGGCAACGATCGTCTTGAAGGTAGACCCTGGCGGGAGAAGCCGATGTGCCACCCGATCGATGGCGGCTGCCGCGTCGAGGTCGTCGGGGTGCCGGGTGCCTGAAGCCACCGTATTCGGGTCGAATGACGGGCTCGAAACGTAGGCGAGGATCGCCCCCGTCGTCGGATCCATCGCCACCACGGCTCCAGTACGACCGCCGAGAGCGTCGATGGCGGCTTGTTGGATGGCGTCGACCACCGTCAGGTGAAGGTCGGGTGGTCCCAGGTCACCGCCGGTCAGGCTGACCAGCAGGGCCTCCAGAGATCGGTCGTCCCGGGTGAGCATCTCGCGGATGCGGGTGCCCTCTAGTCCCGTCCTCGTTTCGCCGTCGTCGTACCCGACGAGGTGCGCGTACCCATTAGACCGTGGGTAGGAGCGTCGGGAGCCGTCGTCCTCGGCCAGGACCACGCCGTCGGCGGTCAGTATCCGGCCCCGCGGTCCGTCCAGGTCGACGGCGGTACGCGTGTTGCGCGGGTCATCGCCGTACCTGCTCCCGGCATAAGACGAGCCGACGGTGAGCCACACCGCGGTGAACCCCAACAGAGCCAGGAAGGTGGCGGCAACACCGCGGATCGAGTCCTTCACGCTCGCTCCTCGTGCGAGATCCGGGCGAGGAGCGCGAGCAGGGCCATGTTGGCGAGCAACGAGGATCCGCCGTACGAGGCGAACGGGAGGGTGATCCCGGTGAGGGGGAGGATTCGCAGGACGCCGGCGAGGATGATGAACGTCTGGGCGGCGATGACCACCGTCAGTCCGGCGGCCAGCAGGCTGCGGAACCGGTCGGCGCTGCGCAGGGCGATCCCGAATCCGGCGGTTACCAGGAGCGCGTAGGCGGCGACCAGGGCAAGGCCTCCTGCCAGACCCAACTCCTCGACGATGGCGACGAACACGTAGTCGGTGGCCGCGGCCGGCACGAGATGGGGCGAGCCATACCCGAGTCCAGTACCGAACACCCCGCCGTTCCCCAGCGAGAACACGCCCTGGGCGGCCTGGTAACCGGAGCCGGTGTAGTCGTCGAAGGGTCGCAGCCATGCCTCGACCCGCACCTGCACATGGCTGAACGTGGTGGCTGCGGCGTACATCCCACCGGCGGCGAGGGTTCCGCCGGCGACGAGATAACTCGGGCGCGAGGTGCCGAGATACAGCATGACGATGAACACGACGAACAGGTGGAGTGAGGCGCCCAGGTCGCGTTGGTAGACCAGGACGACGACAGCGATGCCGAACGCCATGAGGATGGGGGCCAGCTGCCGGGGCTCGGGCATTCGTAGTGTTCCGAAACGTCGCGGCATCTCGGCCAGGGCGCGCCAACGATCGGCCAGGAACGAGGCGAGGAACACCACGATGAGCAGCTTGGCGGCTTCGCCGGGCTGGAAGCTGATCGATCGGTCCCCGAGGTCGAGTCGAACCCACAGCCGCGATCCGTTGACCTCGGCTCCGGCGAGCGGCAGACCGTCGGGGAGGAGCGGGAGCAGCAACAGTCCCACGGCGGCGAAGAGGAACAGGTTGCGAAAGCGCCGCAGCACGAGGACTCCGTGCTTGCTCAGGAGGAACAGGACCCCGGCCCCGACCATGGCGGCGACGACCAGCCACCACCGCTGGATGCGACCCAGGTCACGATCGATCCGGTAGACCTCGATGCAGCCGATTGCTGTGATGAAGGCCGCCGGCGCCAGGAGCAGCCGGCTCGCCAACGGAGCCCAGCGGGTGATCGCCCAGAGCACGGCGCCGAAGGCTCCCAGCTGGGTGAGCACCGCACCGATCGTGTCCGACACCACCTCGCGGCCCAGGGTGATAGCGGTTGCCGCCGTACCAACACCGGCGATCGCGGCACTGAAGGCGATGAGGATGGCTTCGCGGCGCCGGGTCACCCGCGGTCCACGATGACGACGGAGATGTTGTCGGCCCCGCCGGCGAGGTTCGCCGCCTCGATGAGTGCGGCGACGGCCGCCGCGGGATCGTCGTGACCGGCGAGTATTTTGGCCACGGCGGCATCGTCGAGCATCGACGTGAGTCCGTCAGAGCAGAGGATGAGCCGGTCGCCTGGCTCCAGGATCACCTGGTGCGTGTCCACGTCGACCCCGGGCTCGAGACCGATCGCCCGGATGAGGACACTCCGGTAGGGATGTACGGACGCCTCCTCGGGTGTGAGCTTCCCGGCTTCGACCATCGCGGCGACATAGGAGTGATCGGTCGTGATCTGCTCGAGACGACCATCGTGAACCCGGTAGGCCCGGCTGTCACCCACGTGGGCGATGTCAGCGGTCCCGTCCTCGGCGATGATCGCCAGAGTGAGGGTGGTTCCCATTCCGGCGAGCCGGGACTGCCGCCCCGCCGTGTCGATGACGGCCAGGTTGGCTGCCTGCACCCGCACCAAGGCGCTGCCCCCCATTCCCGTGGCGGCTTCGATAGCGGTGCGGCTGGCGATCTCGCCTCCGGCATGGCCACCCATCCCGTCGGCGACACCCGCCACCAGTCGCCTATCCGTGGTCCCGGTCCCGGCGCCGGGCCAGACGGAGTCCTCGTTGTGATCACGGTGCCGACCCACATCGGTCAGTGACGCCCAGTGCAGGCTCATCGAACCTCCAGGGTGGTGGTGCCGATCCGGATGCTGTCGCCGCGGGACAAGGCGGTCGGCGTGTCGATCCGGTGATCGTTGACCAGGGTGCCGTTGGTGGAGCCGAGATCCTCCACGAGGAGCCGGCCCGAATCGATAGACAGTCGGAGGTGGCGGTCCGAGGCGAACGGGTCGTCGATGACGACGTCGACGGCGCCGCGACCCACGACCAGGGGGTTGCGGACCTCGATGTGCCGCACGGGGCCGTCGCCCCCGGTGGTGATGGCGATGACCCGCGTCTCGGTGATCGTTGGAAGATCTCCGCTGGTCGGGCGGGTCGGCTGGTCGCTCAGATGCGTCCGCACGGCGCGGGTGACCTGCCAGAGGAACAAGTAGAGGCCGAGCACGAATGCCACCTTGAAGACGTTGATCCACAGAGCTGACATCAGGGCTCTCGTACCGTGTAGCCGACGTCGCCGAAGGTGACGACGTCTCCACTCACGATGGCGGCCGAGTCGGAGATGCGGGTTCCGTTGAGATAGGTGCCGTTCGATGAGTCGAGGTCGGCGATCCATGCTGCCCCGGCCTCCTGCCAGATGAGGGCGTGTGTCCTGGACACCGTGTTCGATACGACCTGCACGTCGGCGTCCTTGGAGCGCCCAACGAGGCAGCGTATGGGGGCGAGGTTGCGGGGCTCCCCGTGAGGATCCAACGGGTGCAGTACCGCCCATGGCTCCAGGGGTCCCGCTCCGAAGGCGGTTTCGATGGTGACCTCACCGGCACGCATCTCGGGGGCTACGCGCAGCGTCACCGTGGCCGGGCCTTCGAGACGCCATCCCCGGTCGGCGGCGGCGTCCTCGACGAACGCCTCGAGTTCCCCGGTCACCGACTCCAGGACCTCGGGATCGACCGGATCGCCTCCCATCGTGATCCGGTAGCGATTGGGTGCCGACGGTCCCGCCGGACCGGCGACGAGGGCGAGGTCCGCCTCCCGCACCAGCATCGAACCGAGCTCTACCGGATGCATCCGGCCGCGAAACAGACGCGCCGAGAGACCATCCACGAGGCGTTCCAGACGCCGTTCAAGGGCGCGTGCGACTCCCATGCCGTCAGGGTACCGGCGCTCGGGGGCTGTACTTGGGCCCGTGGTACGATGCGCCGCTTCCAGGGCGAGTGGCGGAATTGGCAGACGCGCAGGATTCAGGTTCCTGTGGGCTAACGCTCGTGGGGGTTCAACTCCCCCCTCGCCCACCAGGGGGTTTGGCCGAATCCGGCTTTCCCGGGTGCAGGCCAGAAACCCCGTTTGCAACCCGATTGCAACCATTCCAACCGCACGAGTGTTCGATCAGCGTGGTCTGAGCCCCTCATTCGAGTGTGAGGAAGGACGCGGCTTCGTTCCCTTCGATAGTGGTCTCGGCGAGACCGGTACGGCCCGCCGAAGCCACGCCCCTGGGGCGCGGTCGTTGACTAGGTTCTATAGTTGTTCGCAAGACAGAAGGAGCAACTGTGGCAGATTTCTTCGACAGAGTCGTAGAGCAATTGAACACTCTCGGGGAGTTGATCGTCGAATGGGCTGTGCTCATCGCGGTTGCCCTGCTGGTGCTCATCATCGGAAGATGGGTGCTAAAGCTGGTTCGCAAGGTGATAGAGCGATTGCTCGGCACGTCATGGCTCGACGGGATATGGGAGCGCTCGGGGATCAAGAGCGCACTCCAGCCCTCGGGACAGACCGCTGCGTCGCTCACAGCGACCGTCGTATACGCCTACCTGATGATCGGGTTGCTCCTCGTCGTCGCGAGAATTCTGAAGTTGGAGACCATTGAGAACCTGCTCGAGCGCCTGCTCTTGTGGGTGCCACAACTCATCCTCGCAGCGGTGATCGTGATCGTCGCGGCTGCTGCGGCGAGCTGGACCGCAGACCTCGTGAAGCCCTTTGCGGAGGACAAAGGGGTTGGCTGGCTCGCGACGGCCGTGCGGGTCGTCATCATCTTCTTCGGTGTCATCTTCGCCCTCGAGCTCCTCGAGGTCAGCTTCGCCGCGGATGTGACCAAGATCCTGATAACTGCAGCCGCTGTCGCTCTGGCCATTGCATTCGGTGTAGGGGGCATCGACGCAGGAAAGAAATGGTGGGCGAAGTACGGGACACCGAAGACAGTGAAGTCGGAAACGGGCGACCAACAACAACAGCGACACGTCTGATCCCAAGAGGCGGGCCCGTCTGATCCCATGAGGCGGGCCCGCCTGGACCAGGCGCGCCGGTCGTCGGCCACCTGCTAGGGGTACTGGCGGAACACGCGTGGATGCCGCGGATCAGGTCTGGTCGCGGTCTGGAATGCCTTTGGTGGCGTCAAGGTCCGCCCAGGCGGAACTGACATCCTCTCTATTGGCTCGAAGGGTCAACCAACTGCAACCGAACGGGCTAGCAGGGGCCGATAGAGCCTGATACGAGCCGAACCCCGACCTGGCAAGGATGCCTGTAAACACGGACCTTCCACTACAGTCCACGGTTGCTCAGCACGGGCGGGATCGGATTCAGGTTCCTGTGATCGCAAGATCGTGGGGGTTCAAGTCCCCCCTCGCCCACCCCGTGTCCTACAGCCCTACCGGTCGGCGCCTCCGGCGCCGCCGCACCATCATCGTGTCGGTGACGGCCCTGAGCCTGGTCGCAGTGGCGTTCGGGGTAACGCGGGCGGCGACAGAACGCGCCGTTACCCGGAGCTATCTGGACGTCGTCTTCGACGTCGTCGCCGAGGAAGCGATCATGGCCCAGGGGTTTACCGAGATGATCGCGACGATCGAGACCTTCAGCCGGGCGCGCATGGTCCAGACCATGGACGATCTCGAGGCATTCGGTGTGGCGGGGTTCGATCGACTCCTCGAGGCGGAGGCACCCGAGTCGCTCGTCGCCGCCGACCTCTATCTGCGGATCGCCATCAGCAGCTGGAGGGCGGGCCTGAGCGAAGTGAAGTCGGGGTTGGTTCTGCTCTCGGCGAATCCGGTCGACGAGGTGGGACTCGCCGGTTTGCAGCGGGGTTTCATCGATCTGCGTGTCGGGGACCGCGCCTACCGCGGCTTCCTCTCCGAGGTGGCCGATCTGGATACAAGCCTGCACGGGGAGCCGCTGCCGTCTCTCTCCTTCA
>DATKBG010000080.1:0-4631 GCA_035514255.1 Acidimicrobiia bacterium | reverse complement strand
GCTGCAGGTCGGCGAGGTGGGAGGCCGCCTCGGTGCGTGCCTCGACCAGGTGCCCGGCGAGGACCTCCAAGGCCTCCGACGGGTCGTCGGGCAGGTCTACGTCGAGGGTGTCGAGCGCCCGGTCCTCGGTCAGGTCGGGGATGTCGGTCACCCTTCGCCACCCTCATCGACGATCTCGGCCTCGACAACGCCGTCGTCGTCGCCCGTGTCGTCGGCATCCGACTCCCCGGAGGCAGCCTGCGTCTGCTCGTATATCTTCTGCCCGAGCACTTGCGCCTTGGTGAGCAGGTCCTGGGTAGCCTCCCGAAGGGTCTTGGGATCGGCCGCCGGGTCTTCGAGCAGCTTGCGAACCTCGGCGACGGCATCGGTGATCGGAGCCTTCTCCTCGTCCGACAGGTTGTCGCCCAGCTCACCGAGCTGCTTGTCGATCTGGTAGACCGCGTGATCCGCCTCGTTGTGAGCGTCCGCCGCCTCGCGGCGGGCCCGGTCCTCGTTGGCGTGGGACTCGGCCTCGGCGACCATCTTCTCGATCTCGTCCTTGGGTAGCGCGGTGCCACCGGTGATGGTGATCTGCTGCGTCTTGCCGGTCCCCAGGTCCTTGGCCGACACCGACACGATGCCGTTGGCGTCGATGTCGAAGGTCACCTCGATCTGCGGAACCCCACGCGGGGCTGCCGGGATCCCGGTCAGGTTGAACTTCCCGAGCGACGAGTTGCGGTCGGCCATCTCCGACTCACCCTGGAGGACGTGAACCTCTACTTCGGGCTGGCCGTCCGCCGCAGTGGTGAACACCTCGGAGCGCCGGGTCGGAATCGTGGTGTTGCGTTCGATCATCTTGGTGAACACGCCACCCATGGTCTCGATGCCGAGCGTCAGCGGCGTGACGTCGAGGAGCAGGATGTCCTTGACGTCGCCCTTGAGGACACCGGCCTGGAGGGCGGCGCCGGCGGCGACGACCTCGTCGGGGTTGACGCCCTTGTGGGGGTCCTTGGCGGTGATCGACTTGACCAGTTCCTGCACCGCAGGCATGCGGGTGGAACCGCCGACCAGGATCACGTGATCGATGTCCTTGACGTCGATGCCGGCGTCCTTGATGGCGGACAGGACCGGGTTGCGGGTCGACTCCACGAGGTCCTGAGTGAGCTTCTGGAAGTCCGACCGCGTCAGCTTGTGCTGCAGATGCATTGGCCCCTCGCTGGTGGCGGTGATGAACGGCAGGTTGATCTCGGTCTCGGTCACCTGCGACAGTTCGATCTTTGCCTTCTCCGCTGCTTCCTTGAGGCGCTGGAGAGCCATCGGATCCTTGGACAGGTCGACGCCGTTGTCGTTGCGGAACTCCTTGACCAGGAGCTCGATGACCCGCTCGTCGAAGTCGTCGCCGCCGAGCGAGGTGTTGCCGCTGGTCGACTTGACCTCGAACACGCCCTCGCCGATCTCGAGGATCGACACGTCGAAGGTGCCGCCGCCGAGGTCGTAGACGAGAATCGTCTGGTCCTGCGCGGCCTTGTCGAGTCCGTAGGCGAGGGCGGCCGCGGTGGGTTCGTTGATGATGCGCAGCACCTCGAGCCCGGCGATCTGGCCGGCTTCCTTGGTGGCCTGGCGCTGGGCGTCACCGAAGTAGGCGGGGACGGTGATCACCGCTTGGGTGACCTCGCCGCCCAGGTAGGACTCGGCGTCCCGCTTGAGCTTCTGGAGGATCCGGGCACTGATCTCCTGGGGGTTGTAGTCCTTGCCGTCGACCTCGAAGGACCAGTCCTCGCCCATGTGGCGCTTCACCGACCGGATCGTTCGATCCGGGTTGGTGATGGCCTGACGCTTGGCTACCTCGCCGACCAGTACCTCGCCCCCCTTGGAGAAGGCGACGACCGACGGCGTGGTGCGGTGCCCCTCGGCGGTGGCGATGACGGTGGGCTCGCCACCCTCGAAGACGGCGACCACGCTGTTGGTGGTTCCGAGGTCGATCCCTACGGCTCGTGACATGAAATGCTGCTCCTTCTCATCGGGGAGGAAGATCTGAAGATCCTCCGCGATCAAGTTTCTTAGTCTGTACGAAGAGTAGAACCTGAGTGGGGCTATATCAATTCCCAAGAGCGTGAGCGGCACACTGTTCTCAGGGGGACGTACTGGCGGTCGGCTCGGGCCTGGTCGGATACGATGCGCCACCTTGGGCGAGATCACCGACCGATCAGGGAGTGACAACGGCGCGGGGTGGCCACGAGCCGTCCTCGTGGTCTTCCTGCTCTATCTGTTCCTCGTAGGGGTCAAGGCGCTCGAGTCGGGGATCAACGGGCTCGGCTCGGGCTTCACCGACGCACTCTTCGAGGGCGTCAGCCACCCGCTCGCCAGTCTCGCCGTGGGAATCCTGGGCACGGTGCTGGTGCAGTCGTCATCGGTGAGCACGGCGACCATCGTTGGTCTGGTCGGTGCCGGTACGCTCGGATTCGAGGCGGCGGTCCCGATGATCATGGGGGCCAACCTCGGCACCACCATCACCAACACTCTCGTGGCCACCGCCTATCTGCGTCCGGGCCGGGAGTTCCGGCGGGCGTTCGCCGGCGCCACCATGCACGACTTCTTCAACCTCACCGCAGTCGCGGTCCTGCTCCCCATCGAGTTGATCACCGGGGTGCTGTCCCGGACCGCGACCTGGCTGACCGGTTTGCTGCGCGAGTCGGGTCCGGTCGGGATCGCACAGCCCGACAGTCCGATCAAGTTCGTCGTCGGTGCGCCGGTGCGCGCCATGTCGAATCTGCTGGGGGACCTCGGCCTGTCGAGCGCTGTGGTGGGGGTGACGCTCCTGGTCCTCGGCCTCGGGTTGATCCTTGTGGCCCTCAGCCAGATCACCCGCAACATGCGTCTGCTCATGGTGGGGCGTATCGAGCGCTCGCTCAACGCCGTGCTCGCCAAGGGCGCCGGGGTGCCCGCCATCGCCGTCGGCATCGTCATGACCGTGGCGGTGCAGAGCTCCAGCATCACCACCTCGATACTGATCCCGCTCATCGCCGCCGGGGTCCTGACCCTCCCCAACGCCTTTCCGGTGACGCTTGGCGCAAACCTCGGAACCACCGTCACCGCTCTCCTCGCCTCGCTGGCGACGGCTCGTCCTGAGGGGCTGGCCATCGCCCTCGTCCACCTCCTGTTCAACGCGACCGGGATCCTGCTGATCTACCCGATCCCTGCCATCCGCCGCATTCCGATGGCCCTGGCCGAGGGGCTGGCGCGGGTCGCCGACGGGCGAAGGTCCCTCGCAATCCTCTATGTCGTGGGAGGATTCATCGTGATGCCCCTTGTCGGCCTGTTGGTGCTGCGATGAAGGGAGGCTGGAGAGATGGTGTTTGAGCTGTTCCGTGGCGGGGGTGTGCGCGCGACCGAGATCGCCGACCACATCGCCGAGATGCTCGGCGATTGCCGTCTTACGCTCGAGATCGCCTTCGAGGCGCTGTTTGACGGTGAGAACGCCCGCAGCCTGGGAAAGGAGATCCGCAAGACGGACGTTCGGGTCAACAAGGCCGAGCGGGCCATTCGCCGGGAGTTGGTCGTCCACGCCAGCGTTCGCGGTGCCACCGCCAACATCTCGATGATCCTGGCCTCGATGAGCGTGGCCAAGGACGCCGAACGCATCGGCGACTACGCCAAGAACATCTGGGACCTCGCCGCCGAGGGCATCGACTTCGCCGATGCGCCGGATCGGGTGATGCTCGAGGCGTGGAGGCATCGGGTGCTCGACGCCGTCGGGGAGGTCACCCGGGTGTTCGTGGAGCGTGACACCGAGGCAGCCCACGACCGCCTCAAGATGTTCGACGATCTCGTCGACGAGTGCGACGCCGTCATCCGGGCGCAGATTCGGTCGGAGGGACCCGCCCGTGACGCCGTGGCGCGAGCCCTGCTCTTCCGCTACATCAAGCGGGTGATCGCCCACCTGATGAACATCCTGACGTCGCTGGTGATGCCGATCGACCGGCTGGACTACTACGACGAGAAGAAGGCCGATCGCGAGTAGCGCACCACGGCGGCGGCCTAGCCTCGTGACGATGAGACATCCCTTCGAGCCGCCGATCACTCCGATGGAGGCGAAGGTCCGTGTCGAACTCCCGAAGGGCGACTGGGCCTACGAACCCAAGTGGGATGGTTTCAGGGCCGTGGCGTGGAGCGAGCCGATCCGGCTCGACAGTCGCAACCACAAGCCGCTGCTGCGGTACTTCCCCGAGTTGGCGCCGTCGCTGACATCCATCCCCTCCAGCACGGTCATGGACGGCGAGGTGGTGGTGGTCAATGAGCACGATCGGCTCGACTTCGACCTGCTCCAGAACCGGATTCACCCGGCCGCCTCCCGGGTGGACCGCCTGGCGGAGGAGACCCCGGCTTCGCTCGTGGTGTTCGATCTGCTCGCCGACGGCGGCGATGACCTGCGCGCCTCACCGTTCGCCGAGCGTCGCCGCCGCCTCGAGGCGGTGTTCCCGAGGCTGAAGGGTCGCTGGCACCTGACCCCTTCGACCACCGACCGTACGGTCGGGGAGCGCTGGTTCCACGAGTTCGAGGCAGCAGGGTGCGACGGCATCGTCGCCAAGGCCCTCGACGGTGCGTACGCCGAAGGCAAGCGCGAGATGATCAAGGTCAAGCACCGCCGCACC
>DATKBG010000079.1:0-2349 GCA_035514255.1 Acidimicrobiia bacterium | reverse complement strand
CGGCTCCGATGGTCTCGAGGTTGGCGGTGATGTCCTCGCCGACCACGCCGTCGCCACGGGTCGCGCCGCGCACGACCTCGCCGTCCTCATACGTCAGGTTGACCGCCAGCCCGTCCACCTTGAGCTCACAGGCGTACCCCGAGGCAGGACGCCCCAGCTGGCGCACCAGGCGGCTCTCCCAGGCCTCCACCTTCTCAAGGGTGTCGGCGTTGTCCAGCGAGAACATGCGCACCCGATGCTCGACCGGGGCGAAAAGCGCCGATGGCGAGGCGCCGACGGTCAGGGAAGGGGAGTCGGCGACCGCCAGGTCCGGGTACTGCTCCTCGAGCGCAATGAGTTCGGCCCCCAGGGCGTCGGAGTCGGCATCCGAGATCTCGGGCTCATCACGCGTGTGATAGGCCTCGGCATGGCGGCTGATCTCCCGTCGCAGCTCGGCGATCCTCTCGGCCGGTCCGCTCATGCCGCCGCCTCGATGGTCCCGCCGCCAAGGACCTCGTCGCCGTCGTAGAACACGGCGGCCTGCCCGGGGGCGATGGCCAGCTGCGGCTGCTCGAAGCGGACCATCCAACCGTCGCCGTCGCGCCGCAGCGTCGCCGGGGCCGCCGGCGATCGGTATCGCACCGTGACGCCCGCAGCCGTGCCGTCATCGGGTTCGCGGCCGGCCACGAAGGTGACGCCGCTCACCCTCGCCTCCACGGCCTCCAGGGCGCGGCGGGGACCGATGGTCACCGTCGAGGTCGAAGGATCGGTCGCCACCACGAAGCGCGGCTCGCCGGCGGCCACGCCGAGACCGCGACGCTGGCCGATGGTGAAATCGACGGTGCCCTGGTGCTCTCCCACGACGGTCCCGTCGAGGTCGACCACAGTGCCGGGACGGGCAGCTCCCGGAAAGTGCGCCCGGAGGAAGTCTCGGTAGTCACCGCCGACGAAGCACAGGTCCTGGCTGTCCGGCTTGGCCGCCGTGCGCAAACCCAGACGATCGGCATGAGCTCGGACCTCGGCCTTGGTGAGTTCGCCGATGGGGAGTCGTATCGATGCCAGCTCCGCCTGGCCGAGCATGTGGAGCACATACGACTGGTCCTTGGCACTGTCCAGACCGCGCATCAGGGCGAAGCGACCGTCGCGTTCCACGACGCGAGCGTGATGGCCGGTGGCGAGGACGTCGCATCCGAGCTGTTCGACGCGATCAAGCAGGGCGCCGAAACGAACCCGACGATTGCACTCGATGCACGGGTTTGGAGTCCGTCCCTCCAGGTAGGCGCGCCCGAACTCGTCGACCACCCGCTCGCGAAACGCGTCCACGTAGTCGAGGACGTAGTACGGGATGTCGAGCATGGAGGCAACCCGTCGGGCGTCCTCGGCGTCGCCGACGGTGCAGCACCCGGAGGTCGGGAGGCTCCCGTCCTCCTCCTCCCACTGCTTGAGGGTGACGCCGACGACATCGTGACCGGCTTCGATCATCAGGGCAGCGGCGACGCTGGAGTCGACCCCACCCGACATCGCCACCAGGACCCTCATCGCAGCGCCTCGACCGTATCGGCGACGATTGCGGCGGCGCGCTCACCGTCCCCGTCGGTGGTGGTGTGGCCGAAGGTGAACCGGACGCACTGTCGCGCCGCCGTCTCCGACATACCCATGGCGATCAGCACGTGCGACGGCTCGGTCGCTCCGCTCTGACACGCCGAGCCTGAAGAAGCAGCCACTCCCAAGGCATCGAGGCGAATGAGCAGGGTCTCTGCCGAAATACCGGGAAAGCGCACATGGCTGTGCTGGACGAGGCGCTCGGCGCCGACACCGGTCACCTCGGCGTCAGGCACCAGTCCGGACAGGGCGTGCTCGAATCGATCCCGCTCCGCGCCGATGCGCCGACGGAAGTCCGCGGCGTCGGCGACGGCGGCGGCAAGGGCCGCCGCCAGACCGACGATGCCGGCCACGTGGTGGGTACCCGATCGGCGGCCCAATTCCTGACCGCCGCCATGAATGATGGATTCCAGGGCCACCCGACGCGGAGCGATCAGCACCCCCACTCCCTTGGGTCCGCCGATTTTGTGGCCGGAGAGTGAGAGCAGGTCCACCCCGAGTGACGCCAGATCCGCCTGAGCACCGACCACCGCCTGGACCGCATCGGTGTGAAGGAGCGCGCTCTCGTGGGCCGACCGCACGGCTTCGACGACCTTCGCCACCGGCTGCACCACCCCGGTCTCGTTGTTCGCCGCCATCACCGACACGACCACGGTCCGGCGGTCCACCGCCGCTGCCACGGCCGCAGGCTCCACGACGCCGGGCCAGTCGACGCCGACGACCGTCGCTTCGAAGCCGAGGCGACGCATGGGACCGATGCCAGCGAGT
>DATKBG010000078.1:0-8749 GCA_035514255.1 Acidimicrobiia bacterium | reverse complement strand
TGGCGCAGGTGATCCTCGGTGGCCTGCTGACCTCGACGTTCCTCAACCTGGTCGTCGTGCCGGTGCTCTACGAGAGGTGGGGCCGGGGGCGGTCGGTCCGGCCGGTCACGGTGGACGACCACTGAGGAGGCGAGGCGCGCGCCGAAGACGCTGGCCAGCACCGTCATCGCAGCGGCGCTGGCGGCGCCGTGGGCCGACGGGTAGGACGGGAAGGCGTAGGTGTGGCGGTGGAGGTTGTCCCACTCCGGGTCGGGGTCGGTTCGCGGGTTGCCGTCTTCGGCGGCCCAGCGGATGGCGGTGTAGGGGCGCCAGTGGTTGTAGTGGAACTTGTTCTCGAACACGTTGACGTAGGCGTCGAAGATGCTCATCTCGAGGAGCGCGAACATCCTCGCCGCCTGCCACAGGTCCAGCTCCTCCTCGGCGACCAGCTCGCGGGCCAGGCGGCTGTGGGAGCTCTCGACGAACTCCTTCCACCACATCGCCAGGTGGGTCTGGTCGGCGGTCCGGGTCGAGCTGTCGTGGCGGCCGACCTCCTCGACCTCGGCGAAGGCCCGCGCGTAGGGCTCGCTGTCGATCGCCGGCGGCGGCGGTGCGCGGAAGTGGCCGGGGCGGTCGAGGACGAAGGGCCGTGCCGTCGCCCATCCGGCCCCGAACACGAAGCCCTCCGGCGTGCCGCTGTGCTCGGCGAACTCGGCGTAGACGCCGGGCGCCATGGGGTGCCACCGGTACTCCGCCTCGTTGTCCCAGCCGTCGCTCTCGCGGGCGGCGAGGATTCGCTCGGCCGCCGCCGTGCCGATCCTCGCGCCGACCTCCCGGCCGGCGCCCGGCGGCACCGCTTCGAGCCAGCGCTCGAGCTCGCTGTCGAAGGCCTGCGTCCGGTCAGGGTACTGGTCGACGGCGACACGGTGGGCCGCCTGCGCCGCGGCCGCCACCGGATCGGCGCCCTCCGGCGGATCGCCGGCGGGGCCGGGTTCGGCGGGGAGATAGGGCGGGTAGCGAGGCTCGATCGTGTTCAGCGCGTCGTGCACCGCGAGGTGCAGGAGGGCGGCGGTGCGCAGACCTTTGAGGGTGAGGAAGCGATCTTCAGCCTCGGCGACGGTGAAGACCTTCTCGTTCCAGGCGAGGAGCACGTCGGCCGGCACCGTTTCCACGGGCTGGCCGTCGACTCGCGGCTCGCCCTCCTGCGGCCCGGCATGCGTCGATGGCGGCTGGCAGGCGGCGAGGCCGAGAGAGAGGGTGACCAGGGCCGTCATCCCGAGGGCGGCGGGGAAAGGGGGTCGTGGCATGGGCGACTCCTCGGTTTCGATGCAGGTCATCCCGGTGGGGAACCACCTCGAGATCCGGGCAGATCGTCCTGTTCGGGAGAGCTCGTGGAGCTCCAGGGGATGGAGCCATGGGCAGGTCACCCGGACTCGGACTCCGTGGCCCTCGTGGGCGGCCCGGCGGCGGTCTCCCGCTTCGGCACTGGCAGGAGCATCCTGACCCCCCGGCGATACTCGCGGTAGGCGTCGCCGTGGAAGGAGACGAGGTCGCGCTCCTCGAGTTGGATGGCGATCAGGATGTATCCCGTCGTGGCGACGGCGAAGACGAGGTGGCCCCAGGTCATGACCGGCGTGGCCCAGAAGGCGACCAGAAAGCCGAAGTAGATCGGGTGGCGGACCACCCTGTAGAGGCTCGGGCTGTGGAAGCGCGGCGGTTGGTACTCGCGGCCCCGGAAGGCCCACCAGACCTGCTTGAGGCCGAAGAGGTCGAAGTGGTCGATGAGGAAGGTGGAGAAGAGGACGATCCCCCAGCCCAGGAGCGCCCCGCCGATCAGCACCGGCGCCAGGGCGGTGCCCGAGAGGTCCCAGACCGTGCCGCCGAGGGGCCTCCACTGCCACATGAGGAGCGCCAGCGCGCCGCTGGCGGCGAGCACGAAGGTGGAGCGCTCGATGGGCCGCGGGACGACCTTCGTCCACCAGCGCTTGAAGCCCTGCCGGGCCATGACGCTGTGCTGGAGGGCGAAGAGGAGCAGGAGCGCCCCGTCCACGAGGAGCGCCTCGAGGAGCCGGCCTCGGGACCGCCACGGTCCATGGACCTGGGCACCAGGAAGTTGCCGACGAACCCGATGGCGTAAAGGAAGGTCGGCAGGAAGAGCAGGTAGGCGACCACGCCGTAGAGCAAGAAGAGAGTGCGTTTCATCGTTCGGTCCTCCTCGAAAGTGAGCTCGTACGGCTCTCGCCTCCGCAACCGGAACCCCGGGGGGTCCGAGGACTCGGACGGACGCGGTGTCCGCTCTCAATCTCCTATCCATGGATTTCGGCGCCGGATCCCGCCACGGAACCGGACGAGGCGGCGAATGCGGTCTATTCTTCCGGCGGCTCCGCAGGCCGGAGGATCAGGTCGTGCTCCGCAGCCAACGTGGCGAACTCCTCGGGCGCGATCGGCGTCGGTTCCTGACCCGGCCGGGCTCCGATCCGCCGGAAGAAGGACAGCAGTCCCTTCTTCTCGTTGGGAATCGTCGCGAAGACCAGGGTCAGAGGGACCTCTCCGGTGTTCCGGATGGCGTGCCAGGCGCCTGGCGGCACGTACCAGACGTGGCCCGCGGCCACCGGCACCTCGACCGCCTCCCCGTTCTCGATCGTCTGGACGAGACCGGTCCCCGAGACGAAGTAGCTGATCTCTTCGGTCTTGTCGTGTCGGTGGACCGGAAGCTGGCCGCCGGGCCCGAGCGAGAACTTGGCGAAGCTCGCCTTGGCTTCGGGGTGGGTGTCCGGATCCACGTAGATGTGGAACTCCCCGCCCGAGCCGAGCTCGTCCGGGCTCTCGGCGAACACCCAGAGACGGTCGCCGCCTTCGGGCTCGAACACGGCGGGCCCGTTCGATTCCAACTGTCCGTCCTGAGCGGTCAGGACCAGGGGGAGAACGAGGAGTGCGAGCGTCCAAACACTCATCGCCCGTACCGTTCTCGGGGTGGAGGTCATGGGTTCTTCTCCCTTCTTGCTTGCTAGCGAAGGTTGGACCGAGTCGTTCCAGCTAGGTTCGAGAGCGGTATCAGGTTGATCCTCATGACAACTAGCGGGCGCCGCGGAACCCGACGACCGAGCCCGCGATCGACGGTCGGGTGTCGCCCCTGACCGCGAACGGCCCCGCGCCCGCGCCGGTGTCGAAGTCGCCGCCACGAACGAGACTGCCGGGCGCCCCGAGGGTGGTCGAGGCACCGGAGAGACACATGGTGTCGTCGCTCGAAAAATCCCCCACGTCGCCCCAGCCCGGGCAAGTGGTCGAGGCGGGCACCCAGTCCGCCACCCACTCCCACAGGTTGCCTACCATGTCGAAGGCGCCCCAGTCGGAGACGCAGAGGATGTTCGCTCCGGTATTCGTGACTGAGCCGAGCTGTACGTTGCAGGTGGTGTTGTCCGGCGTGCCGCGCACCGCCATCTGCCACTCGGTGTTGGTGATCAGACGCTTGCCCGAGTTGGCCAGCGCCTGCTGGGCCTGGAACCAGGTGATGTTGGCGGCCGGTTCCACCCCGGCTACCGAGCGCGCGTAGATATTGTCGCAGTCCTGACCGTCTGGGCTGCAGGGAATCGCCCCGGTGATCTGGTCGCCGCCCACCGGCGTATCCCAGATCGAGGCCTCGTACTTGTCGATGCACACCCCGCCGACCCAGATCATCTCGTCGCTCGGATCCATCGTCGGACAGTCCCCCAGCGGCACCGCTGCGGCTTGCTGCACCGAACCGTCGGGGAACTTGAAGCCGCCCGACCTGGACTCCACGACGCCGTCGGCCGAGATCGCGGATTGGGCTCCGGTCGGCAGCGCCATCAGAGCAGCCGCCAGGGCGAGGATTGCTGAGCGTGGGATTCGAGTCATGACCTCTCCTCGCGTCTCGTCATGGCTGGTGGATGGTGATCTCGCCGCCACCCAGGGGAGTGGTCGCCGGGGCCGTGGCGGCGTCGCCGGGCTGGCTGTCGTAGACGACGGTGCCGCTCGTTGTCTGCCAGATTGCGAGCCGGAACCGGTCGATGCCATCGCCGGCGAGGTCGCCGTCGAGGACCGCCACCCGGAAGCTGTAGCCGCTGTTCCCGTTGACCCGCCCTGCGCCGCCGTAGCGGGCCTCGGCGCCGCTGACGACGAGCGTGTCGTAGACCTCGGAGTGGAACGTGAGCCCGGCATCGCGCAGCCGGAACTGGGTCTGTCCGTGCGGAGTCGAGGCGCCGTCGTGGTATCTGGACACGAAGCCGAACGACGCCTTCCCGGCCGCATCCGGCCCGGCCGGGTAGGCCCCTGCCGGTGAGTCGATCCAGCCGCCCCCGGTGACGAACCCGGCGGTCGGGTCGAACACGGCCAGCGCGATGCACTCCGGCACCGAGGCGTTGCCGGCCGCATCGACCCCGGCGACGCAGACCTCCCGCACCCCGGCGGTGGTGAATGCGGGGAGGGTGGCGCCGACGTCCTCGGTGAGCTCGTCGAAGCCGCCGTCGACGGCCTCCATCGACACTGCCGCCGCGCCGTCGATGCTGTAGGCGGCCGCGGCGATGACCGAGCCGCCCGTTTCCGTGTCGTCGACGATGGCGGTCAGCTCGATGGGAGTGCCGATCGACACCGGGTTCGGGATGGCGCTGACGTTCGAGACCAGCGGTGGTGCGTCGTCGCTGCTGCCCCAGTCGATCGCGACCAGGTGGAGGGCGTAGTGGTCGTTGGTGTCGCCATCGCCGTTGAGGTCGATGCCCTGCATCGGTTCCCAGGCCATCAGCAGGAACTCGTCGCCGGGCCAGGGATCCGTCGTCGGCGGCACCCCCGTCTCCAGGTCAAGGTTCCGCCATGGCAAGCCGGCGATGCCGACGTTGGCGGTCTGCCCGGTGGCGGGGTTGTAGACGACGGTGACGTGGTCGCTGGTATCCCCGTCCCCATTGAGATCCTCGCCGTTGTTGGATTCGCTCGCGGTGATAGCCAGTGTGCCATCGGTAAGCTGGAGCAAGACCTGGCCGGCGATTCCGGTGTTGACGAGCTCACCGGTCGAGAGATCCATCAGGTGGACCACGGGGTCGAAGATGTCGCCGTCGCCGTTCAGGTCGACGCCCTCCAACATCTCGATGACGAGGAGGGCGACGACGTCGCCGCCGAGCCCGACGAGTGCCTCGGCGTTTGAACCGAGTCCTGTACTCACGGTGGTGCCGGTGGCCGGGTCGTACACGTGGGCGACCGAGTCTCCGAGGTCGCCGTCACCGTTCAAGTCGGCGCCCTGCCGGAACTCCCGCACGGTGAAGGCCAGGCGGCCGTCATCGAGGACGGCGTAGCCGGGTGATTCCTCGTCGCTGAAGAACTCCAGGCCGAGGTTGGTCGTGGCGCCGGTCGTCGGGTCGTGAACGTGGACCACCAGGTCGACGGTGTCGCCGTCGCCGTTGAGGTCGACGTCGATCAGCAGTTCCGCCGCCAGGAAGATGAACGCCCCGCCGGGGAGCCGAGGGACTCCACCGCTCAGCCAGGTCAACCCGATACCGTCGACGCCGAGGTTGGTGGTGATGCCGGTGACCTGGTCGTGGAGGTGGAGCACGAAGTCGTCGATCGGGCCAAATTCGCCGAGGCCGCCGATGTCGCCGTCGCCGTTGAGGTCTTCGCCTTGCCCGAGCTCGGAAACGAAGAGAGCGACGGAGTCGCTGCCGACGGCGGTCGGCAGACCAACGATCGCCAGCCCGAGGTTGGTGGTGATGCCGGTCGCCGGGTCGTGGATGTGGGCGACCCGACCGTCATCCGTATCGCCATCACCGTTGAAGTCGATGCCGTGTGTAACCTCCGACAAGTTCAGGCCGAACGCGCCGTCGTGGAGGCGTTCCACAATCGACCGCGAGTTGACGATCCCGAGGTTGGTCGTGGTGCCGGTGGCCGGGTCGTGCACATGGACGACCGTGTCGAACAGGTCGCCGTCGCCGTTGAGGTCGGCTCCCTGCCACGGCTCGTATACGCTGATCGCCAGGCCGCCGCCGTCGAGAGCCACCCCGAGGGGGCCGCCGGGGTTGGGGGCGAGGCCGACGTTGGCGAGGGTGCCGGTGACCGGGTCGTACACATGGACGACCCTGTCGGACAGGTCGCCGTCGCCGTTGAGATCGACTCCCTCAAAGAACTCGACCACGTTGATCGCCAGGCGGCCATCGTCGAGGGCCAGCAACTCGGAGCCCACGATGCCCAGGTTGGTGAGGATGCTGGTGGCCGGGTCGTACAGATGCAATACCCCGCTCTCGAACCCGACATCGGCGTCGCTCACCAGGAGCGCCGTGAGGCCGCCGTCCAGTATGACCAAGGTACGGTCGAAGCCGAGGAGGCTGTTGGGTAGAGCGAGACCGAGGTTGGTCACCTCGACGACCGGCGTGGCGTCATCGGCCGTGGCCCGGCCGGCTGGAGCCAGCCCTGCGGCGGCGAATGCCATCGCCACCGAGAGCGTGGCGACCGTTGCCCTGGCGTTGTCGCGGAATCGGATGGGTGAACGAGTCATCGGAGGCCTCCTGCGGCTCCTCGGCCGTTGGATGGGGGTCCGGCGTCCAGCCGTTGCTCGACCGTTGCAAGGCGGGCGAGGAGCTCGACGATCTGAGCGTCCTTCTCCGACCGGAGGTTCGCCAGCTCGTCCTCCTTCTCGGCCAGCCGCTGCGCGAGCCCCTGGATGGCGGCGAACGCCACCCCCTGGGCGTCGACCATCGAGATCGTCTCGCCGTCGCCGAGCTCGAACAGGCGCTGGAAGTCCTCGGCGAAGGGGCCGATGTGGCGCGCCGTCTCGTCCTCGGTCTTGTAGCGCCAGGAGGCGACAGGAAGGTCGGCGAGCTTGGCCAGCACTTCGGCCGGGTCGACGGCGTCGAAGGCCGTCTTGAGGGTGCGGCTGGAGCCGAGGGCGACGTCGCCCACTATCCGGGTGCCCCCGTCGACGAGGACGTTGCCGTTGACGTGCAACTTGGCTTGGGGAACGGTGGTAACGGTGGTGCCCAAGCCAACGTTGCCTACGGCGTCGATCCTCATGGCAAGAGGCGATCGGGTGTCGATGCGCACGATCGAGTTGTCGGTGTTCCCCTGCACCAAGAACGTGTTCGCGTGCATCGCCAGATCCGCCCTCCCGCTGCCGGATGAGGTGGGGTTCAGGCGGATCTCGGGAACATGGCTGTTGATCTGCAGCGTCGCGGCGGGCACGGAAGTGTTGATGCCAACTCTCCCGGAATCAGTGATCACGAGAGTATTGATGAGGGCGGTGTGCTCGACCCTGAAGGCACCGGTGTTCGGACTGTCGCTCCCATGCGCCAGTTCCACACCGAAGGCGCTGGTCTCCAAGTCCCAGTCGGGAACGCCGGCCGTGTTGACCAGCCGAAAGGTCGGCAGTCCTTGCCTGGTCACCGTGCACGGACTACCGCAGTCCTCCGCCGTGGCCGACGGGCTCCAAGTCAGGCACACGACACTCACGATCAGAAGCGGGAGGGCACGTAGAGGATGACGTTCGAGCTTCCTCGGGTTCCGTCTGTTCGTCATGGCTCGTGTCCTCGTGCTCAAGGGTCCGACGGTCGTTCGACCAGGGGGGCCGCGGCGCCGCCCGCCATCCGAAAGACACCCCGGCTGATCACCGTCTGCGCCTGCTCGATGCGCGACAGCCGCTCGATGGTGGCGAGATCGTCTCTCTCCTCGGCGATGCGCATCGCTACCTTGTCCACCGGAGGGTGGACATAGATCTCGTACTTGCAGCGGCCGTCGGCGACCGGCTCGCCGTCCTCGCGCACCACCTCCACCAGCGCCGCGCCCACACCCTCGAGCTCGCGGTGGATGTAGGTGCCGTCGGCGCACGAGACGTAGACGCTGGTGGCGACGCCCGAGACCCGCGGCTCGACCACCAGGTGCAGGCCGCTGAAGCCGACCTCGATCGGTGGCGGGGCCGGAGCTCGTTCCGGCTCCGCGGCCGGTCGCTTCTGCGCTTCGGTTCCCTGCGCGCCGGCCTCCTGAGTCCGTACGTCGCTCGCCATCGCCAGCGCCGGCGTCAGCAGCGTGAAGGCGAGGAACAGATGTGTGCGTCGTGTGTGAGTCCGCATGCTGGGTCTCCTGATCGAAGGCTCGGTGACCCGGGCCCGCTGCGGTGCGGCGCCCGCCGTCTCCCATACCCACGGATTCCCGCGGCGAATCCCGCCAGGGAATCGGCCCCTGCCGGACCTGGGACCTGGAGCGGGCGCGACCTGTGACAAAAGTCGTAGGGTGTGAACCTGTCGAACCGGGCCGGTGCCGAAGCTTCCGAGAACGCCGGGATCATCCCACCGCTGCGCCAGGGTCGCTCCCTCCGGCACGCTGGCTGGCGCTATTCGGCGTCCAGCCGGTCCTCGAGGGCTGCCAGTCGGGCGGTGAGCTCGGCGATCTGGGCGTCCCTCTCCCGCCGAAGCCGCTCCAGCTCCGTCTCCTTCTCTGCCAGCCTCTGCTCCAGCTCGGACTCCTTGGCGGCCACCCGCTCCTGTAATCCCTGGATCGCCGCCAACGCCACGCCCTGGGCGTCGACCACCGAGATGGTGTTGCTGTCCCCGACCCCGAAGAGGCGCTGGAAGTCCTCGGCGAAGGGGCCGATGTGGCGTGCGGTCTCGTCCTCGGTCTTGTAGCGCCAGGAGGCGACGGGCAGGTCGGCGAGGTTGGCCAGCACTTCGGCCGGGTCGACGGCGTCGAAGTCGGCCTTGAGGGTCCGGCTCGAGCCCAGGGAGACGTTGCCCTCCACCCGGGCGTCGCCACGTACGTCGAGCTTGGCGGCCGGGAACGG